>CAMWSZ010000396.1 GCA_947177005.1 uncultured Clostridia bacterium
GGCGGTGACGGCGCCGTAGAGCGCGGAGGAGCCGGTCTGATTGAGCAGGTACAAGGGCAGGGCAAACCGCAGGGCCGCGTTGCCGAACAGCGACACAATCTGTCCGATGACCACCAGCGTAAAATCGCGGGTAAAGAGTTTTTGCTGCATCATAAAATACCTCCAAATATTTTTCATACCGACGTCCGGTATGTATTGCCCCAAAAAGAAGCTGTCCGGGGACGGACAGTTCTTTATTGGCGGTCCTCATAGAGCTGCGCCAGATCCATTAGACGGCTGATCAGGCCGTCATCCAGAATATCCAGACCGAAATTCTGCGTCATCTGACGGAACAGCAAAAATTTGCGGCGGGATTGTTCCACTGTGGAGCCAAACATCAGCGGATTCATCCAGATATTGGCGCAGAGCATCAGCAGCTCGGCCAGCTCCGCGGGGTATTCCGTGACGATGCTGCCGTCGGCGATTCCCTGCTCGATAATAGGCAGGATATAATGGGGCGCGGCGTCGTCAATGGTCTCCCGCAGGACGGCGTAGAGCATCTGGGGGCTGCGGCTGAAATCCGGGGCGACCATGAATAGCTGGTCCTGTGCAGGACGGTCCAGCGCCACTTTGAAAATCAGCTTCAGCTTTTCCCGGCCGGTCAGGCCGGCACGGTCACGGATATCCAGAAGCATTTGATTGGATTCCCGGGTGATCCGGTCCGTGACAGCGGCCAGAATGTCCTCCTTGGAGTTGAAATGGTGGTAGATCGCGCCCTTGCTCAGACCGCCCAGATTGTCAACAATGTCCTGAATAGAGGTGCGTTCATAGCCGTTTTCCAGAAAAAGGCGGAAAGCGGTGTCCAGAATGCGGTTGACGGTTTCTTCGGGATGTTTGTTTCTGGCCATAGAGAATCCCCATTTCATACGGTCGGTATGTATGGGAGGATAACATACTGCCGGTATGTTTGTCAAGTATTTTTTCAGGCCCGCCCTAATTCCCAGTGTCCGGCGGAAGGGATTTTTTTCTCCTGATTTTTCTTGACACAACCCCCCGTGCGATATAAAATTGACACAACCCTTCGAGAAAGGGATGTACCAATGCTGTCTCCCCGCGGCAAAAAACAGGACAGGCGGTGAATCTGTTGGGTATTTTCCAAAAATTACAGGAAACTTTGAAGGCAGAGGCGGAACGAAAGGCGGAGATGCGGGAAAAAAAGGAACTGGTGTCCCTGCTGCAATCCTCCTTCACGAAAGGGCAGAGCGCATTTGCCGAAAAACGCTACCCGGAAGCCCTGGCCGCTTTCGAACAGGCCGCCGAGCTGGGCAACGCCACCGCTCAGTACAGCGCGGGCCTGATGTACTACAACGGACAGGGCACCTATGTCAATCACGCCATTGCCTATATGTGGTTCGAGCGCGCCGCACGGCAGGGCGTCAGCGACGCGCAGTATTACTGCGGCCTGATGTGCTATGAGGGCGACAGTGTGCCCGTGGACGAGCTGCGCGCCCTCACATACTTTGAACAGGCCGCCATTCAGGGACATACCGGCGCACAGTATTGGTGCGGCGTCCTGTACGACCGCAGCGAGCTGGTGGGCAACAAGGCGAAAGCGCTGGAGTGGTATCAGCGGGCCGCGGAGCAGGGGCATCTCAATGCGCAGATGCGGTGCGCCGTCATGCTGGATACCGGCGACGGCGTTTTGCAGAACAAGCATCAGGCCCTGCACTGGTACGAGGAGGCCGCCGCTCAGGAAAATGTGGACGCGCAGTACCGCTGCGGACAGATGTACGCCGAGGGCGACGGCATTCTGGAGGACGGGGAAATGGCTAGATACTGGCTGGAGGCCGCCGCCCTCAACGGAAATATGGACGCCCAGCTTTTTTGCGCGAAGCTGTACTATTTCGGACAGGGCGTGCAGCAGGATCTGACCGCCGCCCTGCGCTGGTATGAAAACGCCGCGGAGCAGGGCAACGCGGACGCGCAGTTTGCCTGCGGCGTGATGTACTACGGCGGCGAGGGCGCCGGACAGGATAGTGCTGCCGCGCTGGCGTGGTTTGAGAAGGCCGCCCGGCAGGACCATACCGCCGCTTTATTCAACTGCGGGATGCTGTACGAAACCGGCGAGGGCACCGCCGCCAATCTGAAAAAAGCCATGCTGTACTACGAGCAGGCCGCCGACCAGGGGTCTCCGGAAGGACAGTACCACTGCGGGCTGCTGCACTACAGCGGCCGGGGCACGCCGGTCAATTACCGGGAGGCGCTGTACCGGTTCCGGCAGGCCGCGGCCCAGGACCACCCCGAAGCGATGTATATGTGCGGCGTGGCCTGCGACAAGGGGCATGGAACACGTATGGACAAGATCGAGGCGCTCAGCTGGTATCTCCGGGCTGCGCAGCGGGGCGTGCCGAAGGCGCAGTGCCGGTGCGGGACCATGTACTATAACGGCGAAGGGACCGCGGTGGACTACGAAAAAGCCTTGGAATGGATCGAAAAGGCTGCCCGGAACGGCAGCGCGGAGGGCCAGTGCATGTGCGGGATGATGTATCTCAGCGGACAGGGCCGTCCGGTGAACCGCCGGGCAGGGGCACTGTGGATCGAAAAAAGCGCCAAACAGGATTATCCGGAGGCACAGTACCGGTACGGGATGCTCTACGCCCTCGGCAAAGGCGTGGAGCCAAGCTCGGAACAGGCCCTCTACTGGCTCCGCCGCGCCGCCATGAACGGAAGCCCCCGCGCCCGCCGGGCGCTGAATGCCCTGGCAGACGTGGAGGCCATGGAACGGATGATGCAGGATCAGTAGTAAGCCACCAGCAGGTCCACGACCGTTCCGTAGCTTTGGATGCCGTCGGTCTGCCCGTAGGATTTGAGGGTAGCGTCGTAAATGGTTTTGCTCACCGACGCCGTGCGGCCCTCGAACTGGGCCCAGTAGGCGCTGTGATACCGCAGGTCAGCCCTGACGGTCTCCGGCAGGGAGTCGTACAGCGCGGACCAGCGGTCCGGGCTGGTGCGCCAGAGAGCGTTGCTCAGATATATATAGCCCATTAGATAACCGGAGTACTGATAATCGGCGTTATCCGAGGCGGTGGAGGCCGCGACCGCTAAGAAATTGCACTCCTGTTCCGAGGCGATCCCCCGCTGATGCGCCAGCTCATGGGTGATGTTGGCCGGCAGCAGGCAGGCCGGACTGTCGGTATTCAGATTGGATTCCCCGGTATAAGCACTGTAGAAGCCGGTGAAATTCATGGCGCTGAACAGCCGGGAAAACAGCATTTTTTTCGGCACCCGGTCCTGCCGGGACAAAAACGGAAATTCCTGAGAGATATTTTCATAGATACCGGTGCTGGCCTGAAAAATCTCCTCCTGATCCCCGGCAAACAGGCCGTTTTCGCCGCGCCTGACCTGCCCGGCGGTCTCCTGGAGGCGTTCCGCAAACAGAGTGGCGACCCGGTCCAGTTCCTCCGCCGTCACCGGCTGGGCATAGACGCCGCTTTTTTCCTGAAAACCATCCGCGTAGTAGTTGACCCCCCACAGCACACAGGCGAG
>CAMWSZ010000397.1 GCA_947177005.1 uncultured Clostridia bacterium
GTATACGGCGTTTTTCTGGGGTCCGGTTTTTCGCACTGGGAGAGGAGACAGGGCCGTCCGGCTACATTCAGCTGCCCGATATTCCAGGTGGTTGGGCAATGGCATTCTACGGTCTGTCCGGCCAGCCTGACAAGCATGTCAAAGCGGTTTTTTCTCTCTATAATAACCCCCTCTTCCAAGGGGACGGGAAACACAATCGGCAGCATAGGCTCCACCTCCAAAAGCAGGGAATTTGTGAAAAACAGGCCGGCGCCGGGGAATCCGGCAGGCCGGCAGATATATGACACACTGTATTTGTTCCGTTAATATTTTAACTGATACTGTACAAAAAAGCAAGCCTTTTATCCATAAAATTAGTGCAAATTTGATATAATCCGCCTGGCGGTTCTTTTTTGCTGCAAAAAGGTTTCTGAAAACGCCTTATTTTGCGCAAAAACGGCGTAATTCACAAAAATCCGCGTCCCGCAGCGCCTGTTCAAAAATACAGGAAATCAGCCTTTCAGACGACTGAATTCCCCTCTGAAAAGCTGATTTCTGGAAATATAATCCATTTGTGCCATAAATATATGTGTCTATGCACATATCAATACAGGGGACTCAGGCGAGGGGGAACAGTCCCGCCTCCGCCATTTTCTGGACAGACATCAGAACTCCGAATTTTGCGTGCTGCCAAGTGAGGCCGCCCTGAAAATAGACCGCGTAGGGGGGACGAATGGGTCCGTCTGCGCTCAGCTCAATGCTGCTTCCCTGCACGAACGCCCCCGCCGCCATAATCACCGGGCTGTCATAGCCGGGCATGTCGCCGGGAACAGGCGCGGCAAAGCTGTCCACAGGCGCTGCGGACTGGATGCCGCTGCAAAACGCCAGCATCCCCGCCTCGCTGCCCAGCTCTACCGCCTGTATAATATCGTTGCGCGGCTCCACGCTGTTAGGGACGCAGCGGAACCCGGCCTTTTCGTACAGGTTCGCGGCAAAAACCGCGCCCTTTAACGCACCGGCAGTGACGGTAGGGGCGAGGAAAAAGCCCTGGTACAGCGCGGGGAGCAGACCCAGATTCGCGCCCACCTCCTGCCCCAGTCCGGGCGCGGAGAGACGGTAGGCGCAGCGGTCCACACACGCCTTTGTACCGCAGATGTAGCCGCCGATAGGGGCCAGACCGCCCCCCGGATTTTTGATAAGACTCCCCACCGTCATGTCCGCCCCTACGTCCGACGGCTCGATCACGTCCACGAATTCGCCGTAGCAGTTGTCCACCATGCAGATAAGATCCGGCTTCACGGACTTGCAGAAGGCAATCAGTTCCCCGATCTGCTGTACGGAAAAGGAGGGACGAGTCGCATAGCCCTTGCTGCGCTGAATGGTGACCAGCTTTGTTTTTTCGTTGATTGCGCGGCGGACAGCGTCGAAATCGAAACTGCCGTCAGGGGTCAGATCCGCCTGCCGGTAGGTCACGCCGTACTCCGCCAGCGAACACGGCGAGGGCCGTATCCCGATGACCTCCTGCAAGGTGTCATACGGCAGCCCGACAGGGGAGAGCAGCTCGTCCCCGGGCAGGAGGTTCGCGCTGAGGGCGATTGTCAGCGCGTGGGTGCCGCAGGTGATCTGCGGACGCACCAGCGCCGCCTCCGTATGGAAGACATTGGCGTATACCTGCTCCAGAAGATCCCGGCCGCCGTCGTTGTAGCCATAGCCGGTGGTAGCCGCGAAATGGTGCGCGCCGACGCGGTTTTTCTGCATGGCGGCCAGTACCTTCGCCTGATTGTATTCCGCCCGGCGGTCGATCTCCCGGAAACGCTCCTCCAGTCCGGAAAGAACCTCCTCGCCCAGCTGGTATACCGCTGCGCTCAGCCCCATTTGTTCATATAATTGCTTCATTGTCATTTCCCTCCCGCACTAGATATCCAGTTCTTTCAGAAGATCCCGGTTGACCGCATTGCTGGCCCAGCAGCTGCACCGGCGGTCCAGCGCCAGGGGCTCGCCGTGCAGGTCGCTGATGAACCCGCCTGCCTCTGTCACGATCAGGCTCCCGGCGGCGTAATCCCAAGGACAGAGGCTGTATTCAAAAAACAGTTCTGTGCGTCCGCAGGCCACACCGCACAGATCCAGCGCCGCCGCCCCCATGCGCCGGAAATCACAGCTTCGCTGATAGAGCTGCTGCGTGAGGCGCATCGTCGGCTCCAGATACTCCCGGCGGTAAATGGCCGTACCCATTCCGAAAATTCCCTCCGCAAGAGGCCGGCCGCTGACATGAATGGGTTTTCCGTTCAGGAACGCGCCCGCCCCGCGCCGGGCGGAAAACATCTCGGATTTATAGGGGTCCAGCACCACGCCGTACTCCACAACCCCGTCCTTCGCCAGCCCTACCGATACCGCGCTCTGCTTCAGTCCCCGGACAAAATTCGTGGTGCCGTCAATCGGGTCCACGATGAACGCCCAGCCCTTTGTGGGATCGGCCCGCTCCTGCTCCTCTTCCCCGTAAAAAATCGAGCCCGGCAGCAGCGCCAGCAGCTTATCCTTCAAAAAATTCTCCACCGCCACATCATATTCTGTCACCAGATCGGCGGCCGAGCTTTTCTCATGGGTCTGTGCGGCAATATCGTGGGCGGAAAGCACGATTTTCCCCGCCTCTTCCACAATCTCTATCATTTTTTCCAGCATTTTTTTATCCCTTCTTTCCTCTTTCCCGCCCGCTCCCCGGACGGTCCGGCTCCTACTGTATCACATTCACAGTTTATTTACAAGTCCCCGCTTGACAATCCGCGGCGCTTGCGGTATAGTTAATCAGGATTTAATCCTAATTAGGAGCTAACGCTGATGGAGGAACGCAACACCCTGCAAAAAGAAATCATTTACCGGACCCTGCGCGAGATGTCCTGCCACCCCACCGCCGGGATGGTCTATGAGCAGGTCCACCTCCGGCATCCCGCCGTCAGCCGCTCTACCGTGTTCCGCGTGCTGTCCCGCATGGCGGATGAGGGAAAAATCCTTCGTCTGGAGCTGGGCGAAATCCACTATGACGCCCAGACCGCCCCCCACGATCATGTCCGCTGCCGTGTGTGCGGCGCGGTGGCCGACGTCTCCCGGACCGAACTGCCCCGGCCCGGCTGCGACGCGGGCTTCCTTCTGGAGGACCGCACGGTCATTTACAGCGGAGTATGTCCCGCCTGCCGGGAAAAGCTGCAATAGCAACGCCTTGCGGCGTCTATAATAGTATGTCACTACATTGAAAAAAGGAGATTTACGGTTATGAAAAAATGGGTCTGCCCTGTTTGCGGCTACGTTCATGAGGGTGACAGCGCCCCCGACAAGTGTCCCCAGTGCGGCGTTCCCGGCTCCAAGTTCACCGAGCAGAAGGGCGAGCTGACCTGGGCTGCCGAGCATGTGGTGGGCGTGGCGAAGGACGTCGATCCCGAGATCCTTGAGGGCCTGCGCGCCAACTTCAGCGGCGAGTGCTCCGAGGTCGGCATGTATCTGGCTATGGCCCGCGTGGCCTTCCGTGAGGGCTATCCCGA
>CAMWSZ010000398.1 GCA_947177005.1 uncultured Clostridia bacterium
GAATGAGAGATGGGAAACAATGGGGGTTGAACATTGATTGACCATTTCTACGGTAGGACTGAAAAAGAACAGGCGGTTTTCCATGGAACCCATATGGGAAACCGCCTGCCTATTTAATAAGTGAACAGATTACAAGGAGGAACGTATTGTGAATAAAGGTTTTTTGGATGATTACCTACTCTATCAATTTGTGTCCGCTGCTCATGCTGCACAAGCTGTTGAAAACGAGACCGGAATAGAGATGTCTTGGGCGGACTTTGATAGTGAAGGAGAGCTTGAAAGTGTACTCCCCAACTTTTCTTTAAAGGCAGAGAAAAAATTTGAAAAGCAACTGAAAAAAGCAGTGAATGACCCAGAAATTGAAAGCCTTTTTGCTCAAATGGAGGGAGTGGAAGAAGAGGAACTTGAAGAACTTCAGGCGTGTATTATGGAAGAAGCCGAAGACTATTTACGTGATTTTATGAAGTAAAGGGACAGATGGTACTGATTGGGATCACCGAATCAGTACCATCTTTTAATTATCTATTCCAAAAATTCCAAATGGTTTATAGTCCGTGGACGTTTTTATCTGCTCTAAAAAGAGAAGGGGAGTATATGAAGCATGCGCTAAAAGGGTATATTTAAAATGGTATATCTGCATTATGGGACGGGCTCTCAGAGAGGATGGGGTTCGGCGAGCCGGTTTGTCCGGCCCGCTGTTTCGTTTGTCAGAGATTTAGACGGAGGCGCAGCGCGGTCGAAAGACTGTCCGCCATTGTCTTTAAAATCCGCATTTTGCTGGCGCCCGCCTTGTCGTCATAGCGCAGCGTGAAGGGCACTTCCGCAAATTTACAGCCGGTTTTGTGCAGCTTGTACAGCAGCTCCATCATACAGGAAAACGTGTGCCGGGTAATCAGCTTCTCGCCGTATTTCTCCGACGCCCGCACCAGTGCCTTCTGGGTATACAGACGGTATCCGCAGGTGTAGTCCCGGACGTTGGGAACGTGCAGTATGACTGTATAGTACAGCCGTGCGCAGTCGCTCAGCAGCAGACGGTGCCCGGGTACGCCGGTGGTCTCCGCGCCCTTCTGGTAGCGGGACGCAATCACACAGCCCGTCCTGCCGTTTGACAGTTTGGAGAGCATCGCAAATATGTATTGAGGCTTGTGGGTGTTGTCCCCATCCATGACGCACATCAGGTCATCCGGCCCGGCAATATTCAGGAAATCCCGTACCGCAGTGTCCAGCACGCCTCCCAGGTTTTTGTTTACTGCGTGGGCAATCACCCGAACCTCCGGATGCGCCAGCTCCAAACGGCGGATGATGTCCAGCGTTTGATCGGTGCTCCTGTCGTCCACCGGCACCACCTCCAGTGCATAGCCCCGCTTTTGGAGTCCCGCCGACTCGGCCAGCCAGTTGTTTACCAAAGCCTCAATATTGCCCGCCTCGTTGTAGCAGGGCAGATAGGCGTATAATTTATTCATGGGTATCTTTTCCTCTCCGGTTTAATGTTGCATATAGAAATTTCCGGGCAAAATACAGTACAAAAAACGGCAATACAATAGAAATTCCTTTGCTGATGAGAAACGCGAGGGTCTCAGAACAGTAGGGCAGCAGGGCGCGGTTGGAGACAGTAATGAGGGTGTCGGCCAGAAGCAGCCCGAACAGAAACGTACCAAAGTAGATTAGAAATGCGCTGATGCCGTAATTCGCTTCAAAGACTCTTTTCGAGGAGAGAAAATAGTCCAGAATGAATCCGGCTACTACCCCTGCCGTATTGGAAACCGTCAGGTCAATTTTTAAACCCAGATAGAGAATCCAAACGATGATCACATCCAGAATTGTCGATAGGACCGAGTAGAACAGATACTCAAACAGCTTGTGGAATCTGGCCGCTGCTTTCATTATGAACTCCAAAATCTCTCACCTCATTTTGTAAATCGTACAGAACTCATTCTCCGCCGCAGCGGGAAATGTGTTTTTGATATATTCCAGATATTCTCCGCCGGGGTCCTGCTGGATGGACTGCCCGATCACAACAAACCAGGAGACGCCCTGCGCGATGTAATACTGCGTTTCCGCCCCGGCCCCCACGGGAATCTCATCATAATATTGCAGATTGGCCCGGAAACCGTGACGGTTGGCGGCGTTGAGATAGACCGGGTTGCCGTCGGAGATTGCCAGCACATCCTCCGGCTCTGTCACCGCGTCAATCAGGTCCGCTGCGGCCTGAATTGAGGGGACCTCCTTCACTGCCGCCTGCCAGTACGGTATGCCGGAACGTATGACCAGAACCGTCAGCAGCAGTCCGCAGACGGCACCGGCGATTGCCTGTCTCGAAAAGATTTCGCTGCACAGCAGTGCGCACAGTACTGCCACCACCGGAGCCATAAATACCAGATAGTAGCCGAACCGGATGATAGCTACAATAGTCGCCCACTCCGCGAGAAACGCAATTGTCCAGACGGTGATAAATCCCGTTTTTCTGTAGACCGAGACCGCCAGACCCAACAATGCGGCAATAAGCGGCATCCAGCCGAAAAATTCGGGGAGACTGGAGCGGAAAAATGAGACGGCCGCCGGACTGAAAACAGCCGTCACAAGCTCTTTTGTCAGGATGTGCTTTGCGGCGATGCCGTCCACAAAGCTGACGGTTGCCACACTGGAAGCGTAGAGGTAGTAGGCCAACGGGAGGCCCAGAGAGATGAGGCCGTATAGATAAAATTCCTTTGCCTTCAGACACTTCCATTTCAGTTTCCAGACAAACACCGCCAAAATCAGAAGACCCACAAAAATAACCGGCGTTTTTTCCATAATGGCAATGGCGGTAAAGAGCGCGGACAGGAAGATGGACGGCTGGTGACCGTCCTCATACCAGCGCAGCAGAAACCATACCCCGCCGCAGTAGAAAAACAGCGCACAGGATTCCGGCATGACCGCCCGGGCGTAGACCATGGAAATCGGGAGAAACAGATAGACAAGCAGTCCCACAGCCGCGGGGCCGAACCATACAAACCGCCGTAGAATCAGATAGACAAACCGCGCCGAACCCAGAAAAAACAGCATGCCGGTCAAACGCGGCACGAAAGGCGTGACCACGCCCGTACACTTGAAAATGAGCGCGGACAGATACGTCATAATTTGCAGCTCCAGCTGGACATAGATATCGGACACGCCGTCGTAGTTAAACTGGGGCCGCAAGGGATTCATATTATATTGGATGTAGTTGACGGCAATGCTGTAGGTATCCGACTGCCGCCAGGAGTTGTAGCCCTCCCACGCGGCGTTATACAGCGTCGGGAGCTGGAGTAAAAAATAAAGCAGAAGAACCGCCGTTACGGCGGCGCATTCGAGGGGCCGTTCTTTTGTGCCCGCGGGTTGCAGATGATTTTTCATAGCAGTATTTCCTATCTTATCCTTCCTGTTTCCGGCCTTTTGTACACTGTAGGAAGGATATCACAGAAACCACCGGATTTCAATACTTCCCAAAAGTTTTTTGCGTCAATTCTCCCGTATGA
>CAMWSZ010000399.1 GCA_947177005.1 uncultured Clostridia bacterium
TCCTGGGCGTGTCTGGGTCCGGTAAATCTTTCACCGCAAAGCGGGAGATGGTCAACCTGGCTCTGTCAACGAATGATGACATCATTGTCGTAGATCCAGAGAGCGAGTACCGCCCTCTTATCGAAGGATTGGGCGGTGAAGTGATCAATATTTCTGCAACCTCGCCCAATCACATAAAGGACATATACTATTCGTGAAAGAATCCGACCTGACCAACAAACCGATAGAATATTTTGATGTCCTGTCTGCTCTGACCATCTACAATGGTGCGCTCACCAATTTCAATGTGGTCGATCAGTTCATCAATGATGGTCCGATCTAGTTCGGATATATCCAGGTATTTTCGGATGATCGCCGCCCAACTGCGAATAGCGGCGGTTTCCTTTTCTGTCCTGTCTACCTCGGACAGAAGTACGTCCAGGCGTTCAGCTTTTGCAAGCCGCTCCTGCTCATTTTTTTGTACCAACACCATAAACGTGTTTTCACTAACCGAACCGCTGTACTTATCTTCATAGAGCTTGGCAATCATGTTCTCTAACTCCTGCACTCTGCGGCGCAGCTTTGAGATTTCCTGTTTGATAGAGACAAGACGCTGCTCATCATAATCAGCAATATTGTGTTTCAGTCTCTCTACTACAGATGTTTCATTTACTGTCACCGCCTGGGCGTGGGCCTCGATTTCGTCCGATACCATCTGGATCACAGTTTTCTCATAAATTCCGTGACATGAACAGACACTATGGCCGGACTTCGCATACGTTCCACAAAAGTACCAAACATATCGTTCTGATGTGCCATCTCCATACCGCCTTGTCATTGTTTTGGCATTCATCGGAGATTTACAGTCAGAACAGATTAGTTTGCCGGTAAACAGCTTTGTGGTAGGGGCTTGCCTGCCGACCGAACGCAGGCTTGCCGCCTGATTGATCTTCTGAACGGCATCCCATTCTTCTTCCGTAACGATAGCTTCGTGCAGTGCCTCGTGCCGAATCCATTCGCTTTCCGGTTTATATATCACGGTCGTATCTTTGTAGGAACGAGTGCCGCAGTAGTTCATTATCCGTGTTCCTTTATAGACCTCTCTGTGAAGAATCCGTTTTACTGCTGTGTGGGTCCAAAGTTGTCTGACTTTACATTCTGTCTTGCTGCTGAACTGATGCCGGTAAACACCGGGAGATGGGACATCCTCCCGGTTGAGTATCGCAGCAATCTGACCGTAGGATGTCCCCTCCAGCCGCAGTTCATATATCCGGCGTACAACACCGGCGGCATATTCATCAAGTACCATCTTGTGTTTATCCTCGGTACTTTTCCGATAGCCATATGGGGCATAGGCTGAAATGTACTGCCCACTAACCATTTTACTATGCAGCACAGATTTGATCTTACCGCTTAAATCCCGCAAGTGGTAATCGTTCATAAGGGAGCGGAAGTGAAGCATATCCGTATTGTCACCCTCACTGTCCAGGCAATCCAGAACGGAAACGAAGCGGCATCCCAAGCTTGGGAATACTATATCCGTATAACGGCCTACCTCCACATAATCGCGCCCTAAGCGTGAAAGGTCTTTGACAAGGATTAGATTGATAAGACCCCTTTGAGCATCTTCCAGCATTTCCAAGAATCCGGGCCGCTGGAAATTGCCGCCGGAATATCCATCATCACAATAGACTTTCGTTTCTACCCAGCCGTTGAGCATAACGAACTTGGATAGCAATTCCCGCTGATTTTCGATACTGACCGATTCATCAGCAGGAATATAATTCTTGTTTTTTGCGGAGTTAGAAGCGTCATCTACGCTCAGACGGCAGTAGATGCCTGCCCTATACAGCTTCTTCATCCGCTTCGCGCTCCTCCTGCGCCACAGCATCGTCTATGTTGCCGACATAACGATAAGACACTTTTACGTCACAGACACGCAGCTTGCCGATTCGCTTTGTCTCTCCAATTTCAATGCGGTCCACCAGGGCGAATAGAATCGTCTCATCCAGCTCTGTGATCTCCGTGTAGCGGCGGATGATATCCGTCCAGCGGTCAGCCTCCTGGCGGGCTTCCAGTTGGGTCCTCAACTTCTGTTCCAGTTCCGGGAGGACGGCGGCTTTCTGCGCCCGTTCCATCTCATATTTCTGCATCAGCGTCTGGAAAACAGTCGGCGGGACTACGCCGGTGCATTTATCCTCATAAAGATTCTGCATCAGTTTTTCCAGTTCAGTGATACGGGCAGCAGCCGCTTTCAGTTCCTGCTCATAGGAAGCTAACCGGCTGTGCTTTTCCTTTTCTTTCATATAAATAATCTGCTCAACCAGCCGCTCCCGGTCATATTCAGCATACTGTGCCTTTTCCCGGATATCCTGCAAAACTACCGCTGTCAACGCATCTTCATTGATACCATGAATGGTACAGGCCGTTTTTCCGCTCCGATTATAGTTGCCGCAGAGAAAGGATTTGTATACTTTCGTATGTCCATCACTGTACTTGCGGCGCTCCGTATGATAGCTCATCTTGAAACCGCAGTCTGCGCAGTAAAGAAGGCCCGTAAAAATACTTCCTCCAGTTTTGATTGCAGGGGACTTTCGTACCCGTTTTTGATCGAGGTTGACTACTGTATCCCAAACATCGCGGGAAATGATTGGCTCATGGGTCCCTTCCACACGAATCCACTCGTCTTCCGGCTTGGCTCTTATTTTCCGGGATTTATAGGAAAGCGTCTCAAATTTACCCTGGACCATGTTGCCGATATAGACCTCGTTGCGAATAATGGACTTTACCGTGGCGTCACACCATTGATGATTAACACGGCGGGGATCGTTTTTGCCCACACGCTGGTAGTAGAAATAACCAGGAGACGGAATACCTTCTTCATTAAGGATACGGGCAATTCTGCTATAGGTCATTCCTGACGCTCTCATGGAAAAAATACGTCTTACAAGGGGTGCGCTGTCATCGTCAATGATAAAGTGGTGCTTATCCGCAGGGTCCCGCTTGTAGCCAAGCGCAACATATGTACCCATGTACTTGCCGTTCTCCGCACAGGCTTTCTTAACCGCCTTCACCTTCTTGCTGGTGTCCCGGCTGTAGAACTCATTAAATAAGTTCAAAAAGCACATGACATCGGTGCTGCCGTCATTACGCATGGTGTCAACGCCGTTGTTGAGTGCGATAAACCGGCACCCGATAGACGGAAACAGATAATCGGTGTACTGACCAAACTCAATGTAGTTTCTGCCGAACCGTGAGAGGTCCTTTACAAGAATAACATTGATTCTGCCCGCTTTTGCATCAGCGATCAGCCGCTGGACACCGGGTCGCTGGAAATTTGTTCCAGAAAAGCCGTCATCGATATATACGTCTATTTCATTCCAGCCCCGCTCCTGGACGTACCGCTGAAGCAGGAGTTTCTGATTTTCAATGCTGACGGATTCCCCGTCACGTTCATCGTCGTTGCTTAACCGACAATAAATGCCGACATTGTATGTTGTTTCAGCCATATTTT
>CAMWSZ010000400.1 GCA_947177005.1 uncultured Clostridia bacterium
CGCGTGGCACCTGACCACCCTCAACGGCTGCCGCATCAACACCGACATGCAGGTCATCGACGAGGCGGGCAATCCCATCGAGGGCCTCTACGCCACCGGCGACTGCACCGGCGGTTTCTTCGCACACACCTATCCGAACCTTTTCACCGGTCTGGCCTGCGGACGCACCATGACCTTCGGCCGGAGAGCGGCAAAACTCGTGGCGGCAAGATAAAGAAGCGGGCGCTGAGGAAGGAGAACTATGTACGATAAAACATTTTACGGCGGCGTTCATCCGGACGACGGGAAGCAGTTCGCCCGGGACGTGCCGCTGCGGCCCTACCTGCCGAAAGGAGACATCATTCTCCCGCTGAGCCAGCACATCGGCAAACCGGCCAAACCGGTAGTGAAAAAGGGCGAGCGCGTGCTGGCCGGACAGCTCATCGCTCAGGCGGACGGCTTCGTCTCCGCCAACATCGCCAGCTCCTGCTCCGGGACGGTCAAGGCCATTGAGCCGCGCCGGAATGTACTGGGGACTACCGGTATGGCGATTGTCATTGAAAACGACGGGCAGTATACGCTGGCGGAGGGCGTCGGAAAAGAGGCAAACTATAAAAAAATGGGGAAGGACGAGATCCTCAAACGCATTGCCGCCGCCGGAATCGTCGGCATGGGCGGCGCGGGCTTCCCCACCCATGTGAAACTGGCCCCCAAGAATCCAGACGAGATCAAATTCGTGCTGGTCAACGGCGCGGAATGCGAACCGTATATCACCTGCGACGATCAGACCATGCGTACCGCCGCCGGTGAGGTCATCACCGGTTTGCAGATCCTGCTGTCGCTGTTCCCCAACGCGGAGGGCGCGGTGGTCATTGAGGAGAACAAGCCGGAGGCAATCGCGGCCATGACCGCCGCCTGTTCCGGAAAGGACCGGGTAAAGGTGCATCCGGTGCAGACGAAGTATCCGCAGGGCGGCGAACGGTCTATTATCAGCGTTGTGACGGGGCGGCATCTGAAACTGGGTATGCTCCCGGCGGATGTAGGCTGTGTGGTGGATAATGTGGCTACCATGCGGGCTATTTACCGGGCGGTGTGCCTGTCTGAGCCGCTGATGGAGAGAGGCTTTACCGTCTCCGGCGACGGCGTGAAGGAGCCGTGCAACCTGACCGTCAAGCTGGGCACGCTGTTCAGCGAGGTGCTGGAGGCGGCGGGCGGCTTTGCGGACGGCGTTCAGCCGGAAAAGCTGCTGTGCGGCGGCCCGATGATGGGCTTTGCCATGTCCTCTCTGGACGCCGCTATCTGCAAGAACAACAACGCCCTTACCGTTCTGCGGGAGGACCCGGTGGCCATTGCGCAGGAGCAGCAGACGGCGTGCCTGCGCTGCGGACGCTGCAATCAGGTCTGCCCGCTGGGGCTGACGCCTCAGATGATGGCCGCAGCGGTGGAGTGGGGGAACTATGAGCGCTTTGAGAAAAAGCTGTACGGAATGGACTGCGTGGCCTGCGGTACGTGTACCTATGTATGCCCCGCCAAGCGGCCCCTGATGCAGCTGTTCAAACAGGCCAAGGCGGAGGTCATGGCCCGGAAAAGGAGGGGATAAAGAATGAATCAACTGTATCATGTTTCCTCCAGCCCCCATGTGCGCAGTAATCTGACTACCAGCGGGGTCATGTACAACGTGATCCTGGCCCTGATGCCCGCAACCTTTATGGGCGTCTATGTCCACGGCCTTCGGGCACTTCTGATTATTCTGATGTCGGTGGCGTCCGCCGTGCTGACGGAGTTTGTCTTCGACTACATAGCGGGGCGTCCCAATACCCTGCGGGACGGCAGCGCCGTGGTTACGGGACTGCTGCTGGCGCTGTGCCTGCCGGCGTCGGTGCCGCTGTACGTCCCCTATGTGGGTAGCCTGTTCGCCATTCTGGTGGTCAAATGCTTTTTCGGCGGACTGGGACACAACTTTATGAACCCCGCCCTGGCCGGACGGTGTTTTCTGCTGATTTCCTTCGGCAGCGCGATGACCAATTACACCATTGACGGCGTGAGCAAGGCCACGCCCCTGGCGAATCTGGCCAGCAGCGGCACGCTGAATATCATGCAGCCATTTCTGGGCTTCAGCAGCGGCGTGATCGGCGGGTCCGTGGCCGCGCTGATGCTGGGCGGACTGTGGCTGTGGGTGGTGGACGGCATCACCCTTGAGATTCCGGCGGCGGCGCTGGTGTCCTTCGCCCTGTTCGTGGCCGTTTTTGGCGGTCACGGCTTCGACCCCGCTTTTATCGCGGCGCATCTCTGCGGCGGCGGCATCGTCATGGGCGCGTTCTTCATGGCCACCGACCCTGTTACCTCCCCTGTGACCTCCGCCGGACAGGTGCTGTTCGGCGTTCTGGTGGGCGCTCTGGCGGGACTGTTCCGCATCAAGGGCAGCACCGCCGACTCGGTCAGCTACGCGATCATTATCGCCAATATGGCTACGCCGCTGATCGACGAGTTCATCGTACCCAAGCCCTTCGGCTACCGGGAGCAGTCCACAGAGAAGAAGGGCGTTCCCAAGTCCGCCATAGTTCTGTGCGTCATTACGCTGCTGGCAGGCGTGTGCCTGAGCGGCGTGTACAGCATGACAAAGGACACCATTGCCGAACAGCAAATGGCGGCGAACCTGGCGTCCTATCAGGCAGTGTGCCCCGGCGCGGAAACCTTCGAGTATGACAGCGGCCTGACCGCTGCCGTGGATGCTCTGGGCGGCGAGGTCTACGGCACGGATTACGGCCGGGTATACATCAATGAGATTGTCGTGGGTACGGACAGTGCAGGAAACGCTGCCGGTTACGTCATCAGCGCCACCAGCGCCGACGGTGTGGAGGGCAATATCACCATTTCCGTGGGCCTGACCGCCGATGGAACTGTCAGCGGCATTGCGTTCACCGAACTGAACGAGACGCCCGGCCTTGGCTCTCTGGTCGGGGAGGAAGCGTTCAGCGGACAGTTCACGGATGTAAAAACAGACAGCTTTGTGCTGAACAAGTCCGGCGGCTCCACGGCGGACAATGAGATCGACAGCGTATCCGGCGCGTCTATCAGCTCCCAGGCCGTGGTCAACGCCGTCAACGCCGCGCTTGACTTCTACGCGGCCAACGCGGAATAAGGAGGAGTGGAGAGATGAAGCCTTGTTTAGAGCGTATTTATAACGGCGTATTAAAGGAGAATCCGGCGCTGGTGCTGATGCTGGGCATGTGCCCCACGCTGGCGGTGACCACCTCCGCCCAGAATGGCTTCGGCATGGGCGTTTCGACAATGGTGGTGCTGGTGGCGTCGAACCTGATTATCTCGCTGCTGCGCAAACTCATCCCCGACGAGGTGCGTCTGCCCGCGTTTATCGTGATTGTGGCGTCCCTGGTGACGGTGGTGGAGCTGCTGATGGAGGCGGATGTCCACTCACTGTAGGAGTCCCTGGGCATCTACATTCCGCTCATTGTGGTCAACTGCATTATTCTGGGCCGCGCGGAGGCGTATG
>CAMWSZ010000401.1 GCA_947177005.1 uncultured Clostridia bacterium
CCCGCGTTCCGTCATCGGCGGGTCCACTTCCTCCGCCAGCTGGGACAACGTCAGTTCCGGGTACGTCTCCCGTAAAATACTCGTCTCTTTTACCGGCGCGGAGAGAATTTCCACGCGGCCCAGCTCATACAGGCGGCGGATCGCCTGCAATTGTTCCTGCGCGGCGTCAACGGCCTTGTCCAGATTGGCGGCCTCACAGTTGACCCGGCGGTTGACGCCGTTGCGCAGCTCCTTCACGGCCCGGGTATTCATCAGCTCCATTGCCGCCAGCGGCGCGCCCATGCGCGTCAGCATGTCCTCAATCTGACTGCCGCTCTTGAAATACGTCACCTGACAGCCCCCGCGGGCCGTCTGCTTGGGCCGGCAGCCCATATCAGCCAGCAGGGCCAGCAGTTCCCGGCTGGCCTGTATATGGCTGGTCACCAGCTCCATATGATACCGTTTTTGGGGTTCGGTGAC
Organism: uncultured Clostridia bacterium; assembly: GCA_947177005.1. Classification (GTDB taxonomy): domain Bacteria; phylum Bacillota; class Clostridia; order Oscillospirales; family Oscillospiraceae; genus Pelethomonas. Next base: position 460 of record CAMWSZ010000401.1, read on the forward strand.
GCTGCCGCCGGACAGAAACGCCCCCCGTAAAAAAGCGGCGCGGCAGCAGTCCTCCTCCAGCAGGCCGAAGTTGATGTGCAGCACCGGACTCTGCCGGGAATCAAACCCGAAAGCGTCAATCATCTTCTCAATTTTCCGGGGATCGGTCATCTGGAAAATATATTTCTGTTCGTCTTTGCTGGGCAGGCGGTCAAACGAGAGGGAAAAGGCCCGGTCCAGCAAAAGGGGAACCCGGTCCGCAAAATCGGTACTCTCCGTAATAATCCGGATCTCCCGGGCTGTAAAGGTATTGCAGTACAGCAGCACGCCATATGCTTCCGCCTTTGCGCAGCAGGGGCGGTCCGGCACGACCCGGCACAGCTCCGCCTTTACATCACTGGAAAAAGACATGGCATTTCCTTTCGCTTATACTGAAGTTGTTTTTGGGTACGTTCAGTTTCTTCTGTTCATACAGTTTTCCAAACCTATGAAACCACTGCAATGCAAGGGGTTCGGGCGGCTGATACCTTTAACCTTCCAGAAAAAGTATCAGGCTTCATAACGGTATCTGCCCAGACCCGCAATGCGGACGCTGCGGCGGGAATGGATCTCCAGCAGGGCAGCGGCCAGCAGTTCGGGATCGTGCCGCACGAAACCGTCACGCAGGGTGGAGACCGGGGAGCTGATGAGCTCAACGCCCAGCTTCGCACAGGCGGTCTTGTCGCAACGCACCGGCTCCGCGCCCTCCCGGGCGTAGCGGGCCAGCACCTCCTGCGGAATGTTGGCGGAGTTGACCAGACACAGACGAAACAGACCGGGAAGAGAGTGCTGGAAAATGGCCTCAATGTGGTCGGCGTTGGTGTAGCCCTCCGTCTCGCCCTCCTGGGTCATGACGTTTGCGACATAAACCTTCAGGGCGTCGGAGGCGGCAACCGCCGGGGCGATGCCCTCCACCAGCAGATTGGGGATGATGCTGGTGTACAGGCTGCCGGGGCCCAGCACAATCATATCCGCCTCCGCAATGGCGTCTAATGCAGGCTGGAGCGCAGGCGGACGTTCGGGGATCACACGGAGACGGCGGATGCGGCAGTCCTCACGTTTTTTACAGTAAAAAATTTTTGATTCGCCCAACACCTTCGTTCCGTTCTCGAACTCGGCCTCCAGCTGTACATCCGTGGTGGTGACGGGCAGGACCCGGCCCGTAATGGCCAGGACCTGACTCATGCGGCTCACTGCCAAATCAAAATTGCCGCCGGAAATGCCGTTGAGCGCGGCAAGGAACAGATTCCCAAAGGACTGCCCCTTTAATGATCCCTCCGTAAAGCGGTAGTGCAGCAGCTCGCCCATGAGCGGCTCCACGTTCGCCAACGCTTCCAGACAGTTGCGGATATCCCCCGGCGCCAGCATCCCCAGCTCCTGCCGCAGCACCCCGGAACCGCCGCCGTCATCCGCTACAGTGACTATGGCTGTCAGATTATTGGTATGGCGTTTCAGCCCCCGCAGCATCGTTGACAGGCCCGTACCGCCGCCAATGGCCACGATTTTCGGCCCCTTGCCGCTGGGCCCGCGGTAGATAAAATTTTCTTTCATAGTTTCTTTATACCAGTCTTGAATGAAACGTTTCCTTCATTACCGGGCAAAAATCCGGGATTGGTTTTGAGATCAATATGGATACCGGTCCGCCCCGGCGAATGAGGAGCCTAGCGTGTCATATCCCGATGATTTTCGGTTACCTGATACCCCAGTGAAGAGAGATACTCCGTCAGGGCGTGGGTGACCGCCACAGACCGGTGATGCCCGCCGGTGCAGCCGACGGCAACCACCAGTACTGTTTTCCCCTCCTCCCGGTACAGGGGCAGCACAAAGCACAGCAGGTCCCTCAATTTCTCCATAAACTGCTCCGTCTCCCGGAAGGAGAACACATAGTCCCGCACATCCCCGTCCAAACCGGTTTTTTCCCGCATATCGTCGATATAAAACGGATTGGGCATAAAACGGACGTCAAAAACCAGATCCGCCTCTAAAGGGATGCCGTGCTTGAAGCCGAAGGACACCATGCTGACCATCATCTCCCCCGCCGTGCCGCCGCCGAACAGCCGCAGCAGCTCAGACCGCAGACGGGCAGTGGAGTAATTGGTGGAATCGATCACCACGTCTGCCTGCGCCCGCACGGGGGCCATCAGCTCTATCTCCCGCCGGGCGGCGTCCTCCAGAGACTCCGACTGCTCCTGTAACGGATGCAGCCGCCGGGTTTCCTTGTAGCGGTTGATAATCGCGCCCAAGTCGGCCTGGAGGAACAGCAGCTTGCAGTTGTATTCCCGGCGGCGGAGCGTTGAGAGGACGTCTAAAAACTCGTCGAAGCTGTCAGCGGTGCGGACATCGTAGACCAGCGCAACCCGGTTGTACCGTCCGTTTCCGGCGGCGCAGAATTCGGCAAATTTCAGGATCATCCCCGCCGGCATGTTGTCCACGATGTAAAACCCCATATCCTCCAGAAAAGAGGCCGCTTTGCTTTTTCCGCTGCCGGAAATTCCCGAAATAATTAATATTTCCACAGTTTCCCCCTCCTGATTCTTCTGTCTAAACGATCCTGACCTCCGGCTCCAGCGTCACGCCGGTCTGCGCTTTGACTGTCTTTTGAATATGCTCTATCAGCGCCAGGACGTCGGCGCAGGACGCATTGCCCGTGTTGACCACAAATCCGGCGTGCTTCTCGGAGACCTGCGCGCCGCCGGTGCGCGTTCCTTTGAGACCGCACTGCTCAATCAGCGCCCCCGCAAAATGGCCCTCCGGACGCTTGAACGTACTCCCCGCGCTGGGAAATTCCAAGGGCTGTTTTTCACGCCTGCGGCGGTTGAATTCATCCATCCGCGCCCGGATCTGTTCCCTGTTTCCCTCCGTCAGCTCCAGCACCGCCGACAGCACCGCGCCCCGGCGGCGGCTGAAGATACTGCGGCGGTATCCCAGCTCCAGGTCCGTACCCTCCAGCGTCACCACGCCCTCGCCCGGGAACCATGCCGCAGCGGACCGCACCACCTGCGACATCTCACC
>CAMWSZ010000402.1 GCA_947177005.1 uncultured Clostridia bacterium
AGATAGCGCAATAGAGCCGTATGAGATTTGTTTGCCACATACTTACTGTCTCGGCCCCGTTGCGCTGTCTCTTTACCTTTTTTACTCTTGATTCGCATTTTTTGCTCATTTATAGTATTATGACTTTGAACAGTAATATCATACATACAATTTAATGAATAGCCGCCTATCTCCTCAAAAATTTCCCCACCATTTACAATAAGCGCGGCGCTACACTAAACCACCCGATGCTCGGACAAGTCCTTGCGCTGCAAGGCTTTCCAGGCATCGTTTACATTAGTGGCGGCGGGACACATAGCTGCGCGAGATCCCGTAATCTGCGGCAAGTTCTCTTTGGGTTCGGGGAGATTTCCCGTTCAAACCGTAACGCTGGCGGATAATATCCGCTTCACGTTCTGTGAGGCACTCTTCTACCAGCTGCCGCACCCGGACATGACTTTCTTTGGCATCTAAGTCCTCCAGCATGGTATCCTCCACGCCAACGACATCCATCAGCGACAGATCATTTCCGTCCTTATCCGTCTCCAGCGTCTCGGATAGGGAGACCTCTCCCTGCAATTTTTTTTGACTGCGGAAGAACATAAGGACTTCATTCTCAATACAGCGTGCAGCATAGGTGGCCAAGCGAACATTTTTCTCCGGACGGTAGCTGGATATGCCCTTGATCAGTCCGATTGTACCGATAGAAATCAAGTCGTCCTGATCTACATTCTGTGTGTAATATTTTTTAATGATGTGAGCCACCAAACGCATATTTCTCTCCACCAGAATATTTCTGGCTTCAAGATCGCCTTCGGCACAGCGTGCCAGATAGATCTGTTCCTCCTCCGCGCTCAGCGGCTTTGGGAACGATCCGGCGCTTCCCGACAGATGCAGGGACAGAAACAGACTGCTTCGCAAAAGCAGCATGGCAGTAGTAAGCATAGCAAATTCCTCCTTGTTTTCAAAACTATGAAACAAAGGACTGTCCCTATGCCAGCCCGCAAAAAAGGAGGCGGCGCATTACAGTCGCCGTCTCCTTCAATATTTGGCAGTTGCTTTTTACCTGGTCTTCAGCCGAAAGACGCTGATTAGCTGCCGGAGCATACTGGACTGAGAGGAAAGCTCCTGGCTGGCCGCCGCACACTCCTCACTGGTAGCGGAGTTGGTCTGTACAACAGCGGAGATCTGGTCGATGCCCTCTGTGACCTGCCCGATAGCGGAGGTCTGGTCCTCTACAGCTTCCGCAACGCTCACCATCATTTCCACCGCGCCGCCGGTCAGCTCCGTGGTCTTTCGGAGGGATTCCGTCACCTTCACAACGACATCCGCGCCGCCCGCCACAGCGGCGATAGAGTTTTCAATCAGCTCCTTTGTAGCCTTTGCGGCCTGGTCAGACTTGGAGGCCAAGTTCCGCACCTCGTCCGCAACCACCGCAAAGCCCTTTCCCGCCGCACCTGCGCGGGCCGCTTCTACGGCGGCGTTCAGTGCCAGAATGTTGGTCTGGAACGCGATATTTTCAATCGTTGCGATGATCTTTCCGATCTCCTGAGAGGAAGCGGAGATGTTGTCCATTGCGCTGTTGAGCTGTTGGACATACTCGTTGCTGACCGTTACCTGCTCTTCGGCGTCCTGGACGGCGATGCGGGCGCTGCCGGCAACCGCAACGGTCAGTTTGGCGGTATTGGAGATATCGCTGAGGGTAGCGGACAGTTCCTCGACTGCGCTGGCCTGTTCGGTGGCGCCCTGTGCCAGTGCCTGGGAGCTGTTGGACACCTGATCCGAACCGGCGGCCACCTGACTGGAGCTCTCCGCGATTTGATGTATCGTCTCGTTCAGCCGGTACTCGATGCTGTCCAGAGATTTTTTGATGGATGTATAGTCGCCTGTATAGTCCTGCCGGGCACTGCGGGTCAGGTCGCCGCCGGCGATGGCGTTCAGCACCTCGTCGATCTCGCCGATGTAAGTACGCAACTGGCGGACAATTGCTCCAAAGGCTTCACTGAGCGCACCGATCTCATCGTCGGATTTGTAATCAATCTTGATCTCCTCTCCGCTGGACAGGCCCAGATCTCCTTTCTCCAGCCGTTTTGCAACCTGAGTGATCTCACGCAGGGGGAGGGATACCTCCTTTTTCAGGTAAACGGACAGGAATAAAATCGCTATAATAATAGAAAGCACGGCGGCTGCTGCTGCTACACACACTGTTATAACGATTTCCTTTATCGTAGCGGCAGTGGGCATTCCGGAGAAAATCACACCGGTGATCTGACCGTTGGCATCGCGGATTGGCACATAGGAACAGATGTGGCTGACCCCCATGATATGGGCCTGTCCCACATAGGATTTGCCCTGCTTAATGACGATATTCGATACGTCGGAGGATATTTTCGTCCCCAAGGCCCGCTGTCCGTTCTGGAATATGGTGGTATAGGCCCGGGTATCCCCGTCAAAAATAGTGAACTCCATTCCCATATAGTCCTTCAGAGAGTCCAGTATCTCATTCAGGCTGTCAGTATCTGTTATGCGGCTGAGTTCATAGGCCAGCACATTCGTACCGTCAACGCACTGATCCTCCATTCCCTTGACCACCAGGGACTCAAACATCACGACACATATGGCAGTAACCGCAAAAATCGAAAGCGCCATCATAATAACGACAACGTTTCCGACCTTCTTGCCGATGCGCTTTTTTGTCACCGCATCATTCTTCCCAACCGCTAAATTTTCTTTCACTGCTATTCCCTCCATTTTTATGTATGCTGCACCACATTCAATAAGATTATAACATATACTGGCTATTTTTCAAGACTTTATTTTGAGCCGGGCGCTTTTTTATGCCGCGGAGTATCTTTTGCAGGCAATACGAATGGTATGATTATTTCCCGTCAAAATGTACAAACAGTATGTTCCGGAAAATTGGTCAGGATGGGTTTGAAAAGCAGAAGAACAGAGCCCAAACAGGCCCTGTTCTTCTGTTTTTGCAGTTCCGGCGTACTCCTATTGCAGAAGCTGAAGCACCCGGTTGGCGTCCTGATTGTTCTGGGCAATCATAGCCTGTGCGGACTGCTGAAGGATATTCAGCTTGACCAGTCTTGTATACTCCTCCGCCATATCCGCGTCCCGAATACGGCTCTCCGCATCCGCCATATTCTCAACGCTCTGCCCGAGGTTATCGATATTGTACTCCAGACGGTTTTGCAGTGCGCCGTAATCGCCGCGGATAGCGGACACACGGTTGATGGCGTGTCTCAAGACGGCCATAGAGTGTAAGGCGCGGTCCTGGGTAGCAATACTGATTTTGTCCAACCCCAATGCATATGTGGAGAGGTAGAATTGCGGGACCTCCAAAATCTCACCGTAATTGGCCCCGATTTGCAGGATGATGCCGCCCTGTCCCTTGACCGGCACGGTTGGTTCAACAGGCGGCTCGGGGCTGGGAGGATTGGGAGTAGGTGTTGGAGTAGGCGTAGGGGTAGGGGTAGGGGTAGGCGGTTTTGGTTCGGGC
>CAMWSZ010000403.1 GCA_947177005.1 uncultured Clostridia bacterium
GATCCAGCCGGTGCCTGTGGAGGCCATTGAGTCGCTTATGGCGAATACCGTTGACGCGGTGAAGGAAGAGCAGGAAATCCGGCAGGAACGGCTGAGAAAACGTCTCGAAAAAGCAAGAAAGGCCGTCAGCCATTCTTTGAAAAGGAAAGACCGGATGACGCGCCACCCGCTGCCCGATGCGGAAAATGAGCCCAGTCCCGCCGAGACCGCCATGTGGAACAGGCGGCGCTGGCAGGACAGCCGGAAATATCTGATCCCGGCGTGCCTGGTGACAATCCTTTTGTGGCTGCCCTGGGCGCTGACCCAGTTTTTTGAGATCAAAATCCCGTTTTTCAGCGAAAGCGCCGATAATGCGGCGCTGTGCGTGCTGATTCCGGAGGCGGCGCTGAGCGTGCTGTGCTGGCCCGTGTTCCGGGCCGCGCTGGAATCACTGAAGGAGGGGGCCTGGAGCATTTATGCAACCGCCGCGCTGTGTACAGTTGTGACGCTGCTGGATGAGATGACCCTGCTGCTGCTCCCGAAGCGCGTGGACGCCGCGCCGCTGGGCGGGGTGGCGGCAGTGGTGCTGTTGTTCGCGCTGTGGGGCCTGACCGGTATGCACAGGGGCATAAATGAGAGCCTGCGCACCATTGCAATGGGGGAGCCGTCGAAGCTGGTGGACCGGTGCAATGACACCATTGCCAAGGCCGGAGGCCGCAGAAAGGGCTTTTATACCCGCCTCTCCATGGAGGATACCCCCGCCCAGTGGCAGAGACTTCTTCTGCCGGTGCTGGCGGCGGCGTCGCTGGTGTTTGCGGTGCTGGCGTCTGTCGGAAAGGAAGAGCCCCAGAACCTTTTGTGGTGCTGGTCGGTGGTGCTGTGCGCGTCCTCCTCGCTGGTGTTCCCGCTGGCCTACAACATTCCTTTCGGGCGTCTGGCGGCAAAACTGGCCAGAAGCGGCGCGGCGGTCGCGGGACAGTACGGGGCGGCGGTGCTGGCCTCCAGCAGAAGGCTGGCCGTCACGGACGACGACCTGTTCCCCCAGAATACCGCCGTCGCGCTGGGAAACGTGAAGGTCTACGGCGAGGAGCGGAACCGCGCCGTGTCCTACGCCGCGACGCTGCTGGTACAGGGCGGCGGGGTCCTGGCACGCATTTTCCGGGAAACCTGCAAGAGCGAACGGATCAGCTTGCAGAGTATCGAACACTTTCATATCCATGACGACAACGGCCTGAGCGGTATGATCCACGGGGAGACCGTGCTGGTGGGGACCACCGCCTTTATGCGGCATAAGGCGGTCAAGCTGCCGGAGAGCGTACCGGCAAAAACCAGCGTCTGCCTTGCCGTGGACGGCCAGCTTGCCGCCGTGTTCAATATCAAATATATTGCCAGTGATACCGTAGAATATGCGCTGCGGGCCATTCGCAAGAACGGCCTGCATATCACACTGGCCTCCCGGGACGGAAACGTGAATCCCAAACTGCTGAAGGAACGCTTCGGCGTGGGGGGAAACGTCATCTATCCGGAGATGGGCGAACGGCTGACGCTGTCGGACCCGGAACGGTATGCGGACGGCCCCAACGGCGTCCTGTACCGGGACGGCGTGCTGCCCTTCGCCGCGCTGGCGATTGGGAGCACCAGACTGTGCCAGACCGTCCTGATCGGAGATTTCCTGGCGATTCTCAGCAGCATCGCCGGGTCCCTGCTGGGGTTCTACCTGACGTTTACCGGGAGCTATGAGGTGCTGACGCCCACGCTTTTGCTTACTTATTCCGTCCTGTGGGTGGTGCCGGTGCTGCCGATGATCTGGACGGTGGACAAGCTGTGATTTCTGAACGGAGGGTGCGTTTTTATGGCGGGATTCCAAATTGACGCAGAATGTTTTTACTGGATTCAGGGCCCGGAGGATGACCCGGAGGACCTGTGCCTGCACGGCGATGTGACGGCTGTGATCGGGGACGAAACCTTTTCGTATGCCTGCACCGCCAGCGCGGCGGCCCTGTACCTGCTGAAATCCCTGTCCCGGAACCATATCATCTATGAGGAAAACCAGATGCTTCCCTGCTGCGGGTTCTTCATGATCGCAAATGACACGCTTTCAGAGGTGGATATTGTGGGATGCAGCAACGGCATCGACTGGAGCGTGATCCATGAGGACGGCGCAGTGCGGCTGGTTACGGAGTCCGGAAAGGAAACCGTGGTCCCAATGACGGAGTATCAAAAGGAAGTGCTCCGGTTTGCCGGTAAGGTCGAGGCGTATTACCGCGCCTGCGCCCCCAAAATTCTTCCGGAGGACGAGTTCGACAGAAACGGCTATACCGCCTTCTGGAACGAATGGCGCCGCCGGACAGCAGAATTATCATAAAGGAGAGTTACCATGAACAAACGCTTTCATTTTCGTTCGTTTTTTTTAGGAATCGTCACCGCGGTGACGGTAATGGGTTTGGCTGTTCCGGCCTTTGCGGCGGCAGTGAAAAACATTCAGGTCTCTACAGGCATCCGGATCTTTGTCAGCGGCAGGGAGCTGTTCCCCACAGACGCCAACGGCAATCCTGCCGAAGCGTTTCTGTATGACAACAGCGTCTATCTGCCTGCCTATGCCGTGGGCGAGGCTCTGGGGAAGGACGTCCAGTGGGACATCAGCACCCAGAGCGTCTATATCAGCGAGAGTAACCGGGATGTGTCCAAGGAGTTTTTGGTGGAACAGAAGGTCCGGCTGGCGGACGAGACCGGCTGGAAGGATAAGGTCAGCGCGAAAATCGGGGATGAAGTCGTGTTCCAGTTCCAGTACAAAAATACCGGCGAAAACGTTCACAGCAATGTCACGGTGCGGGATACCCTGAACGAAAACCTGAAATTGATCTCCGGCTCCGTCCGGCTCTACAACAGCAGCTACCCGGACGGCGTGCCCATTGACGCCAAGGGCGCGCTGTTTGCGGACGGGTACAATATCGGCTCCTACGCCGCAGGCGCAAACGCCTATGTCCGGTTCACCGCAAAGGTGGTGGACACAAGCCTCAAAAAAGGGAACAGTACACTGAAAAATGTGTCAAAATACAGCGTCGGACAGGTCACGCTGGAGGACAGCATTTCTGTGACCGTCAGGAAATGATTTTTCTGTCTGAGCGGCAGGCAGCCGGAGTACAGAGATACTCCGGCTGCCTGCTCTTTGGTGATGAAAAAACTTTTCTGTCGAAACTGCGCGAAAAACTGCTTGTAATTCTCTCGCGGTTGTGTTATAGTATGGGGGAGACGAATAAAGGCAGGACGTGAGGAGTGGGGCTCCTTCACGTCCCTGTGCGGGAGCACACCCTCCCACGCAATAGCTTATGCTACGCCACTCCCTATTATAACGGATTACTGCCCTGTTTTCAAGTGCTGTTTCAGATTTTTCCGTATAGGGACTTGCGTCTGATATAAGCGGTGTGGGGTAAACAGCAAATCTATCTATCCTGCACCGCTTTTGTTTGTCTCAGCAGGAAAGCCTGACGGGGCCGGGACCCCACCC
>CAMWSZ010000404.1 GCA_947177005.1 uncultured Clostridia bacterium
GGGCCAATCCTCGGCAATATGTTTTCCCTCTTTATTCTGACCAATTTCGGCGGCGGCGCAGTAGGTCCCCCGTCTCCCGGTTCCGTGTTTGCGTTTTATATGATGACGCCCCCTGACAGTATGGTGGTGAACTCCATCGCCTATTTCGGTTCGATGGCAATCAGTTTTGCTGTCACGGGCCTGATTCTGAAATTTGCTAAGCAGCCGGAGGAAAACGCAGCGCCGGATGCTGCTACTGGTTCCACCGCTGCGCCTGTCAAGATTATTCCACAAAGCGCCGCCGGAAAACACGGTGCGTTGAATAAAATTGCCTTTGCCTGCGACGCGGGTATGGGGTCCTCCGCCATGGGCGTTTCGATCTTGAAAACCCGTCTGCAAAAAGCCGGTCTGTTTACAGATATCGGACATTACCCTAGAAGCGATTGAGATGTGCGCGGACATCCTCATTCGGGGCGGATACGCCGACGAGAGCTATAAGCAGGATATGCTCCAGCGGGATGAAGAGGCATCGGTCTATTTGGGTAACGGCGTGGCAATGCCCCATGGATTGGCATCTTCAAAGGAAACCATCCGTCATTCCGGCATCTGTCTGATTCAGGTGCCACAGGGTGTCGATTTCGATGGTGAGACGGCCTATTTGCTGATCGGTGTCGCAGGACGGGGCGAAGAACACGTTGATATCCTCGGACACATCGGCGAGACATTAAGTGACGAATCCCTGATTGAAGCTCTCATCAAGGCGAAAACCAAAGAGCAGATTCTGGAGATTCTGAAAATGGATTCTTTGAAGTTAGGAGGCTAAGCACAGTATGAAAACGGCAATACATTTCGGCCTTGGGAAAATCGGCCGTGGCTTTCTCGGAGATCTGCTCCACAACAGCGGTTATCGGGTCGTGTTCCTTGACGTGGTGGACGCGCTGGTAAATCAGATCAATGAAACCCATTCCTATACTCTGTTCAGCATCGACCGGAACTTTGATGAGCGGGTAATCGACAACGTTACCGCGTATTCTACCATCCGGCAGGAGGCGGAGGCGATCCAGGCAATTGCCGAAGCGGAAACGATCTCGACCTCCATCATGTTTACCAACCTTCCCAAGATTGCCCCCCTTCTGGCGAAGGGGCTGAAGGCCCGCGTGGACACAGGCCGGGAAAAGGCGATCATCATGGCCTGTGAAAATGCGATCATGGGAACGGACCACCTGAAAGAGCTGATTGCAGAAACCGGCATCATTTCTGCGGCGGAACTGGACACAGTAGCCGCATTCCCCAACGTGGCGGTGGACCGGCTGGCCCTCGATGGAGAACATAACGGCAAGGCAGGCATTGCGGTCAGCGACGCTTTTGAACTTGCGATTGAGCGGAAGAAGCTGCCGGACCCGGATAAGCATCCGATCCTCGGCGCGGAGTATGTAGATAATCTGGATATGTTCCTCCAGAGAAAGATTTACATGATTAACTGCGGCCATGCCCTGAGTGGCTATTATGGGCAGCGGAAAGGCTATGAAACAGTTCAGGACGCACTGCGTGATCCGGAGATTCAAGCGGAGGTTTGCTCTGCGGTTCTGGAATCGGCAAGTGCTTTGGAACAGAAATTCGGATTCACCCATGAATCGCTTGTTGATTACATGGAAACCATGATGCTGAAACGTTTTCTGATGCCGGGAATTTCGGACGACATTGCCCGTGTTTCCCGCGAACCCATCCGCAAACTCTCTCCGAATGACCGCATCATGGGACCCGCTTATCTGTGTGAGGAATACGGTCTGAAAAACACGCATTTACTTAGAGGCGCTGCCTGTGCAATGCGTTTCCAGAGCCAGGAAGATCCGCAGACCGTTGAACTTCAGAACTTTATCGCAGAAAACGGGATTCAAGTAGCCATTACGAAGTATACCGGCGCAAAGCCGGATAGCCGGGTGTTCCAGGTAATCCTGGAGGAGTATGGCAAACTGTGAGCGTCCTCCGGTTCGATGAGCGTCAGCGCACTTTGACAGAACACAGCGCGGTGATTCTGTTGGCACTGTTATTCTTTTGGCCCTACGGCTTATATTTGACTTGGAAACGCTCTCATTGGCCGCAGTGGTCGAAGGTCTTCGTTACATTACTGATAGCTGGCTATATGGCGGCAGTTGTATTTTCCGTATTTGGGTGGTCTGTATGCTAAAAGCGGTTATTTTTGATATGGACGGCGTCCTGCTGGATTCTGAGTCCCGGCACTTTCCAGTTATGCGGGATTTAATGGCGGAGCTTGGCTATACCTATACGCTTGAGCATTTCCTGCACTATTGCGGAATACCAGACGCAGAGATGTGGCCCAGACTGCTGGCAGCAGCCGGAGTGACTGCCGACATTGACGAACTTCATAAGAAGCATTGGGATCGGTACCGGCATGACCTGGATGTCCATGGATTGCCAGCGTTTCCAGGGACCGCAAAATTCCTGCAAACTCTGAGAGAGCGCGGATACCAGTTAGCGGTGGCGTCAAGTTCCCCCCAAGAGGTTATAGAAGACTATGCTCTGCGGCTGGGTTTACAAGAATATTTTGAGTGTGTTGTGTCCGCTCAGTCCTGTATCCATAGCAAGCCCGAACCCGATGTATTCCTGCTGGCAGCGGAGAAACTGGGAGTTGCGCCAATGGAGTGTATGGTGGTGGAGGATTCCGCCAACGGTATGCTGGCCGCCCAGCGGGCTGGGATGGCATGGATTGGCTTCAACGGTGCAGAACTGCCAGTAGACATGAGCCGGACACGCTTTGTCTTTTCCGATTACCGCACAGTTACACCGGAGCAGTTCGAACAGTGGTATGAAGAGCAACGGAACAATGGCGGACAGCATTGTCCCGGCAGATGAAGCGTATATTCTGCCAGCGTGTGGATTCACCGCGCCGGAGGGGAAAGAATTTGCAGACTGGTCCATCGGCGGTACGTCTGGCGTGATCGTCGAAGCAGGCGGCAGTTATACCTTGATACCTTGAAGGAAACTTTCTCTGCGGATGGTCTGCTGGTAACAATACCCTATCCAGAGGGGACGGACAGCAGTTATCGTTTCAAGATAATACATATGTTTACGACAGCAGACTTTGGGAAAACGCCCGGTGACACGGAGGAACCAACTGTAACCAATACGGAAAAGGGCATACAATTCACCGTCACAGGGCTGTCCCCCATCGCAGTCAGTTGGGAAAAGCCATGATCTTGTGACTTTGTAAGTGGAACTGGAAGGCAGTATATTCCTCAACCTCCCGATCAATGGGAATCCCTGCATTCATCAGGGCCGAACCGGAATACGCTTCCCTGCTGTCATTGATCGTATACATTGCCTCCGGCAGAAGGCCTTTCGCACAGATGTATTCCTGAGGGCCGTTGCATGTCAGACTTGTCACAACCACGCTGATCAGCGCCTCTGTCTTATCCTTTGCCACATGCTGCCACGCAGTCATATTGCCCGGCTCAAAGGGGTTGGTCAGCCGGTAGTAATCTCC
>CAMWSZ010000405.1 GCA_947177005.1 uncultured Clostridia bacterium
TTTTCCCATCCGCCTGCGCGGGCAGGAGAAGAAAAAACTTATGTCGTTTACTATAGTTTTTCATCATTCACATTCAGAACAACATTGTTCTTCGAAGGAGATGGCCGGTTTTTGTTTAGATTTCAATTTGATCCATCATGTATGTTAGAAATCATAAAACTCATCATACAGATCTGCATATTCCAGCAGCTCCTGTTCGTACTCAGCTTTCCGCCTCAGCAGTTCCTCGCTTTCATCTGTCATTTCACAGCTGGTTCCGAACATTACCAGACCGTATTCCTCATCTCTGGAGAGTCCGCGTTCTTCCGGAACCTGCCGCATATGGCGTTCCCACTGGGCATGTTTTTTGGACTGCGTTTTCCAGCATTTGTTGTCTGTCTTCTTCCATCTGCGGAAGCTCTGATCGGGAATCCGGGGCTTGGAATGATCGCGGAGAGGGGAGCAGCCGCACAGATCATCCCACACATCCAGTTCAAATTTGTTGCGGATATCCTCCAGCTTCTGCTTTGTAAAAGTGCTCAGCCGGCGGCTTGCATGATGCCGCCTGCATCCGCAGCTGACCGGATCAATGCGGAATCTGGGCTGACATGCAGACTTTTCGGAGGGATTCTGACGCCAGACAGGGCAGGCTTCTGCAAGAACACTCTGAATTGTATCCGTCCAGGTGCGAATATCGCAGGAATGTCCATACTCATCAAGAACCTGATAGCGGCCCAAACGCAATTCACCGAGACTGCTGCCGCTCTCAGCAGCAATACGCAAGCCGCCGGGAAATCGGTTAGACATGGAGTTGGCAGAGCTGTCAGCCGGATGCTTGTCTTTTCCTGTAATATTCAGTTCTCTGAAAACGAGCCGGCGGATGAACCAAGGAGTAGAATTCCTGCCCTGAATCTCCCATCGCCAGAAAGAAAGCAGCCGCTCTCGGGTATCAAATTCTCTGGCAGTGTTCTCAAACAAATCGACCAGTGTATACATGAAATAATTCCTCCTGTTTTTATTTAACTTTGTTTTCAAGCCTGGTAAATTGGTCTGTACTGTACTATGCGATCTAAGTGAGAAATATAAATCCTCACTGCCAAATTTTCCCTGACAGGACGAATAAAGATGACCGCTTACACTTGTTCCCGCCTCTGCCGTCTGCTATAATGTGATTCAAAGGAGAGGATTCTACCATGCAGATAATCATTTTGAATGGCACGCTGTCTGAAACAGAGCAAAATGCCTGTATTCGGAAAATTACAGCCATTTACCCTGTTTTTATCATTGAGAAGTTGTTTCTGGATGTACAGAAAGATCATATTAATTTTCGATGTGAACTTCACCAGTTCCGCGAGGTGCGGAAGATGGGCGGCTATTGCATCGGCTGCCCGGAGGACTGGAACTCTGCCAAACAGGCGGAACTCCGGGATACGATCCCTAATCCATTGTGACGGTCAGAAAAAACTGTCCCACCAAACCGGCGAAACAGCTTTCATGTCTTCAGAGTCTCGCTGTTTCATACCGCATCCCTGCGTTCCATTAGGAAAAAAGACGGACGGGGCGCATTGCTCCGTCCATCGCTGTCTTTGCCGTTTTTGGTTTTATGCGCACTGGAAAACAGTTTTCCAGTAGGCGAGTTCCTGTTCGTCCAGCTCCGGCTTGCCGTCCGCATCGCCGGCAGGTTCATCCATGTCCACGCCGGCGTCGAAGAGTATCCATTCCTTCATTTCGGCCCATTCACGCATGGCAGCCGCCTCGTCCGCCAACACAGCCTCCAATTTTTCAGCCGCCGTTATTCCTTTCGCTCCATGGCGCGCCCACTGAGCCCGTTTTTTGGACTGTTTCTTCCAGCACTTGACCTGCTTTGTGTTCCGGCCAGTCCGGTTTTTGCGGTCATAGGCGATATCCGCGGTAAGATTGATCATGTAACTCATTTTTCATTTCTCCTTTACTTTTTATCGGGTTTGGTCTGTGCCTTTTTCGATTGATTGATTCGTTGTATGAAAACTCACGAAAAAATATTATCTTTGAAGAAATAACTTCAGGCTTTTCTTTCTTGATGGTTTGTCCTTTATAGTAGCTTATGTACTCCTTTTTATGATTTTCTGTAGAGAAACAGGGGTCTGATTCACTATGAACCAGATCCCTGCTGTGCTTTTTCTGTCTGCGATTCCGGCTTGGCTAATTGCCCATACTCAACCCTGTATTTTAGGTAAATGAAAAGAGAGCATTAGCTTTAGTACTCTGTCTCGAAATACACAAACATATCAGTGCAGACTTCTTCAAGAAGCGAAGCGCCGGGGATGCTGTTCCCGAGGCAGCGCAGGCCGCTGCAGCTGCTGCAGTCAGGTTTGGCATAGAATTCGTCTACACAGAAATACTGTGGATCGGAGCCTGAATATTCAGAACATTCGTCTCCGGGCGAAGTGTATGCGTCCTCACTGCGGTAGATCAGCAATGCTCCGCATTCAAATCCATCAGCCGTTTTGAATACCAGCGCTGCACAGTTCGCTTCTACATGCTCGTTCTCCATCCTGCTGCCGCCGCATTCCAGATACGGTTTTCCGTTACCGGGCGTGCTTTTGTACCGGAAATACCAATATGCGGCAGCTGTCAGAAGTCTCCGGTAATAACCGGCGAATTCCTCAATGCGCATGTATTTGCGGCCGCCGCCTGTCATGATTTCTACGCCGGTCAGATTGCCGTCCGCATCATAGAACAGGCTGCCTTCGCAGCAGCTGATGGTCTTGCCGCTGTCGGTTTCGCCGTGTTCCGGGTATTTCATGCCGGCCGGTTCCTTTGACCAATCTTCGAATGTTTTGAATGTTTTGACAGTCATAATCAACACCTCATTTTTTATTTGTTGTAAAAACAGAGAGAAATGAACAGACGAAAGACAGTCCGCCACAGCTGGGCTGCTGCCCTAAGACAGCCGGACCGTCCGCGAATAGAACCGTTTCCTCTGATTTACCCCGGATTTGATTGATTTTCCTTTTGGATATGATTCCTTCTGGAATTGATTAACTGGTTATATGAAAATTTCAGGAAAAATATAAGACTTGCAGAAAATATTCGGATTGCAGATTCATTTTATCTTTTTTTCTGTCCTGCTTTCCGGACACCTGCGCCTTTGATTCTGTATGCCGCAGCATTTTTTGTCAAAATCATTAAAGTAACAGAAATTTTCGATATTATAAGAAGGATAAGCATATTATATTTTTGCAGTTTTTAAAGAAGAAAATAAAAGAAAGGAAGGTTTTTCTATGAAACTATCAGGACTAACCCCGCAGCAGGCAGAGGAGAACCGCAAAAAGTACGGCTCGAATGTCTTAACGCAGATCCCCCCGGACCCCTTATGGAAGAAGATTCTGGAGGGTTTCAAGGACCCCATGCTGCTGATTCTTCTGGCGGCGCTGGTTGTTCAGGTCATTCTGTTTTTCCTGGGAGAAGCGGAATGGTTTGAACCGGTTGGCATCCTGGCCGCGATCCTTGTGGC
>CAMWSZ010000406.1 GCA_947177005.1 uncultured Clostridia bacterium
GCTGGAGCAGGAACAGACGGATAACAAAGCCCGGATGCAGGCGATCACGGATGAATTGCGGGTTGCCAGCAGCGCTGACAGCGATGTGCGGCGATTTATCGAGGGAATCCGGGAGTATGCGTCCATCGTGGAACTGGACGAAGCAATCCTGAACCGGCTGATAGATAAAATCTATATCGGCGTAGTCGAGGTCGTTGACGGCGAAAAGGTACAGAGAGTCCGCATTGTATATAACTTTGTAGGTGAGATTACAGTGGAAAGTTAATTACATAGGGCCTCTCTACAGCGGGAGGCCCTGTGATTATGAAAGAGGAATTTATGTATGAAGTATTCAGAAGCTACTCTCAAGGGATGGTGCCAACCGGCAAGCAAGAGCGAGGACATAAAAATTAATCATTCGATAGATATGATAAAAGACGCAATTAACCACAATGTAGATACCAAAAATTTGAATATTGAAATTTTTACTCAAGGTTCTTATGCTAACAACACAAATGTGCGTTCAAGTAGTGATGTTGATGTATGTATTATGCTTAAAAGTACATTTTTTACCCATTATCCAGATGAAATGACTGATGAGGACTCTGGCTTTTCAGAAGGAACCATTACATATAAAGAATATAAAAAATATGTTCTTAAAGCATTGACAGACAAATTTGGAAAAGATCAGATTTCCATTGGCAACAAATCAATAAAAATTCATTCGAATACCTACCATGTTGAAGCTGATGCTGTTGTTGCATTTTTGCTAAAAGACTACTACATTATAAACAGCTGCGATCCGAGTAAATTCGTCGAGGGAATACGTTTCTATGCAAAAGATGGCAGTATAGTGTCTAATTATCCTAAAGCACATATTGAAAATGGTGCTAAAAAAAATAATGAAACCAACCATGCGTACAAGAAGTTAGTACGTATTTTCAAAAGAATTCGAAATGAAATGGTCGATGATAGGGTGATTAATGGGGATAAAATCACATCTTTTCTGATAGAAAGTCTAGTGTGGAATGTTCCTAATAAGATTATTACTTGCTATCCATCTTGGGAGGAAACTGTAAAGCAAGCTATTAATTTCCTTTATGACGCAATAGATAATAGGAATCATCTTGAATGGGGCGAGGTGAGTGAATGTTTATATCTCTTTCATAAGGAACGAAAGTGGAGCGATGCCGATGCAAAGGACTTTTTAAAAAGTGCCCAAGACTATTTAGAATTAAATTGAGTTTGTTTCATTGGAGGATTTCTCTTATGACGGAAACATATAAATCTCTTGCTCAAAAAAGCATTTGGACTGCTATCATTTTATTTGGTATTCGACTGTTTATAGAGTGGAAGTGGTTTGCATTTTCCTTTGATTTGTATTCTTGTTGGGGTTATGCCGGAGAGGCTATTGGAATCACAAGTGTCCTAACAGTTGCATATGAAAAATGGCTTTGGAGATACAACAAGTTTGAAAGTACGCCAGTTTTGAAGAAGAAGTATGTTGGCACACTGCTATCCAATTATGATAATATCCATCGGTCTGCTGAATTGATAATTCAGCAGACGTTGCTTTCAGTTCATGTAACTTTGATTAGCGAAGAAAGTCAAAGCTGGTCAATTTCATCCTCTATTGACAATATTGGGGGAACACCTCAACTGATATATTGTTATCATAATAAGCCTAAAACTGAATTTCGGCGTAGGAGCGAGATACATTATGGAACTGCGATGTTGCGCATAAGTTCTCCTGAAAAGCTCTCTGGTTCTTACTATACGGATAGAAATACCGGCGGAGATATGGAATTCACTGCAAGCGCTTAATGCTGATAAAAGCCATAAGAGATTATAAAAATATGATATAATGACATGACATCCCCCAAAAAATGGGTTATAGAACCTTTTTTTGGGGGATGTTTATTTTGAGATAGAGTCGTAGCGGTATTAGCACTAGCAAATTAAATTTATTTGTACCATTTGTTGAAATTTGAATTTTCCACTTGACAATGTTGCAAGGAAATGCTATCACTGGTGAAATTATTTCAAAAACGCCAGTGGTTTACTGGTTTTAAGTATAGCACATAAAAGCAATTTGGGCAAGCTGTTTTTCGGCTATTTTCTTACTTTTTGTATCAAGGCTTTCGCTTCATTCTTACTCAGCACCTTACCATAAGATACCACCTTTCCGTCCACTACCAACGCCGGGGTAGTCATCACGCCATAGGCGGCGATCTGCGTGAAGTCTGTCACGTGGTCAATCGCTGTATCCATCCCTAACTCCGTCAAAGCAGCACGGACAGCATCCTCCAGGGCGTTGCATTTGGCGCAGCCGGACCCCAACACCTTGATTCCGCCAGTGGCCTTTGCCGCTTCTGCCTGTGCCATCGCTTCCGGTGTGCAGTTGCCGCCACAGCAGCAGGATTTTGTTTCTTCTTTCTTCTTACTGAACAGTCCCATAATTGATTCCTCCTACATATATATCAGCAAAAATTGGAATGCGTTAAACAGGTAGCCGACAATGATAATTCCAATAGTACAAATGGCAATGAACAGAGCCAGCAGTTTCGGCTTTACGGCTTTGCGAAGCATAATCATAGACGGCAGGCTTAGAGTTGTAACGGCCATCATAAAGGACAGAATTGTGCCAAGCTGTGCGCCCTTGTAAAGCAGGGCTTCTGCCACTGGGATAGTACCGAAAATGTCCGCATACATGGGTATACCAACCAGCGTAGCAAGGACAACGCCGAAGGGATTGTTACCACCCAACACAGCTTCAATCCAGCTTTCGGGAATCCAGTTGTGAATGATAGCACCAATGCCTACACCGACCAGGATATAAGGAAACACCTTTTTGAATGTGTCAACCACCTGCTCTTTGGCATACTGAATCCGTTCCCGTTTTGTCAGTGTTGGGGATTCAATGTCAACGCCGCCAGCATTACGGATAAATTCCTCCACATACGGCTCCATGTGCAGTGCTTCAATCAGAGTGCCGCCCATTACGGCGATTACCAGCCCCACCACCACATAGATAATAGCGACCTTAGCACCGAAAATGCTCATCAGGAGGATAAGGCTCCCCAAGTCTACCATCGGGGATGAAATCAGGAACGAGAACGTAACCCCCAGCGGTAGCCCGGCGCTGGTGAAGCCGATGAATAACGGGATAGACGAGCAGGAGCAGAAGGGCGTCACCGTACCCAGCAAGGCAGATATGATGTTCGCACCAATGCCATGAAACCGGCCCAATATCCGCTTACTGCGCTCCGGCGGGAAGTAGCTTTGAATGTAGGAGATCACAAAGATCAGAAAGCATAGCAGCACCGTGATTTTGACTACATCGTACACAAAGAATTGGATGCTGCCGCCCAGCCGGGAGTCCGTGTTCAGACCCATCAAAGAGAGCATATCCCCAATCAGCACATTCAGCCATTTCATCCCAAGAATCTGGTCCTGGATGAACAGCCACAGGGAGCGAAGGATTTGCAT
>CAMWSZ010000407.1 GCA_947177005.1 uncultured Clostridia bacterium
TCGCAATATTTTTTGCTCACTACTCAGCATTAATATTTGCTGCACATTAGCCTTGATGGTCAACAGCTCCTTCATGCCGTCACGCGCCTTGCGGTAGTCGGCGTATGCCGCTTTTTTCTCTGCCAGCAGCGCGGCATACTTGGCCTGTAAGTTCTTGACAGTGGGGAGCTTTTTCACACCGGATTCATCAAAAAACTTCTTAGCTGCCTGATGCAGAAGTATCTCGCTCTCATGCTCGGCTCTGAATTTTTTTGAGTATCCGGCTTTGCGGTAGGCGGCATACACATTGCGGGTCTTGGAGTAATTGATGATGTGCGTTTTCATTGCGGCAATCTCACTCATACGTTTCTCCGCCGCCTTGATTTTCTCCGACAGCTCACGATAATGCTCTGTGGCCCTGGCGGTCTTACCGGTGAGATCGGCATAGTTCAGAAGGCCGTGTTCTGTCAGATAGTTCAGGGTCTGCGCCATCTGTTTGAGATTGAAAGTCTTTGCCCACCGTGCGTAGCCCGCGCCTTTCCCGGCTTGGAGTTTGGTTTGAATATCCACCAGCAGATTGACCTTCGACTGATCTGTGCGGCGGATATTTTTTGTGAAGGGCTTGTGTGTTTTCTTTCCGGCAAGGACATCCAGCAGCGCGGCGATACTGTAGTCCTCACCCATGCTGTCAGCGTCCAGCCGGACAAATCTTTTCCCTCCCGGCGTCTTCAGCCGGATGGATTTTCCTCGTAAAGAAACCTCGATACCGACCTCCCGCAGCAGTTCCAGCAGAGCGTCCATATCAGCAGGTTTCTGTGCGAGTGCAGCGTCAACAGCCATACGGAGCTGGTCACAGTGACAGGAGGGTTTACTGCCCATCCACTTGTTGTAGCTTTTACCCCTTCGCCTGGGATTCTCTACAATGGAATAACCATTTTCCACGCAGATCGTGTCGCTGAGCCGCCGCACCGCTTTCCCGGAACCGAGGAAGTCCCGGAATTTCCGGGAGTGGTCCAGACTGGTGGAGTTTCAGATGATGTGATTATGGATGTGAGCCTTATCCACATGGGTACAGACGATGAAAGCGTGTTTCCCTTTGGTGGAGCGCGCCAGCCCATAGCCCAGGCGGTTGGCTTCCTCTGGGGTGATCTCGCCGGGAACAAAGGACTGGCGGATGGTATAGGCGATCACATCATCGGCCCCGCGCCGTCTGCCGGTCTTTGCCTGATACTGCCGCTTGGAAAGAAGAAACTCCGCATCTGCAATCCGGCTGTCGCATTGATAGCTGGAGATCAGCCTGCCGCCGTCCGTCTTTTCAGGATTCTCTACATAGTCAATAATATCGCTGATTGCCTTACCTGTCGTCCGGCCTTTACCGGTATGCAGAGACATAATGCGTGTAGTAGCGATATGCCAGACCTCCCCTTAAACGAGAGACGGTCCGCAGATGCGGACCGCTTCTCTTATGTTTTGTCTTCTTCGCACCGTGCGGCGAGGGCCGCGCCCATACGCGCAATGTCCTGCTCCTCCTGGTCAGTGACATCCCTCTTATAGCCATCGGTAAGCCGGTAGCCCTGATATTCCTCATAGTGGGAGCGCAACGTATCGCGTAGCAGCGCCGGAGTATTGCACAGCCGGGCCGTTACCCAGTTGTCTTTGCAGCTGTCCCAGTCTGCAACAAGATAGCCGCGGCTGCTTTGCAGGACCTCGCAGGAACTATCCTCAGTCAGATAATCCCCGAATGTTTCCAACACTTTTTCATAGGTCAAAATGATAACCACCTTTTTAATTTGATCTATCCATAGCATAGCGGCAAAAGAAATATTTTGCAAGGATGCGGCCTATTGAATCTTAGCCAGCGAGAATAAAATTTTCTGCGCCGCATCCCACAGTCCGTCATAGCTCTGCCGCAGTTCTTCCAAGTCAGCATCGTAGAACCGGCCTGTTTCATGGACGCGGCGGGTAAGCTGATTAAGGTTGTTGCTGGACCGGCGCAGCAGAGAAACCATCTCCCGCAGTTCCGGCAGTTCTAAATTGACCGCATATCCATCAATGGCCATTTTGCGAAGATACGCCGCCATGTTGGTGGTGCCGAGCTGTTCCATCTTTTGCTCAATCATCTGCCGTTCCTCCGGGGTGACGCGGAATTTCAGCTGAACTTCCCGATGGCGGTTCGACTTGTTCATCGTTCCTGTCCCTTCGATTTGTTTTTGACAGGAGACTTGGGTGCGGAGAGACCGTCAGATTTTTCTTGCAGCTTTTTCCGCACCGAGGGTTTACGCAGGACCAGCTTTTGAAAGCGGTTTTCATCTTTGGAGATCAGAGCGTATATCCCTTTCCGGTCCTCCAGCGTGGAGAGTGCCAGCGATTGGAAAGGCAGTATCGCCATGAGCCGGTCTGTATCTTTGGTCTTAGCCCGTGTCAGAAAGTCCGGGGAAACCTGAACCATGTAATGCGTTCCGCTGGGACTGTTCGGCTCCCGCGCAGCTTGAAAGCGTTCCAGAATATGTGCGGCCTCCGCCTTGATGTCCGCAGCCTTGAGCGGCTGCTTCAACAGATGCTCATGACGCGCATCGCGCACGAACATATCCAAAAGGCCGGGATGAGTGCGTGTGATAAGGTAGGATGTATCCCGCTCTCCCTTTTCAAAAACAATGGGGATTGTCTGCGCCCATGCTTTATTGTTCTGAGAAACACGCTGGTCCCAGTCCATAGTCTGTACGGTGTTTGCCAATACATAAAACAGACGCTCATAGCCGAATCGCTGAACGACTTCCTTTACTGCCGCCTCTGTATCCAGGCTGTAGCCATTGTAGCGGCTGGCGATTGCTTTTTCAATCGCATCTCTACAGGCGATGTTGGAACGTTTGGAAGCAATACTCTGCTCTGCTTCACCATGCTGATAAGCGTACTCAAAGGAATTTTTGTACAGCGGGGTTTTGTCCGATGCAGTAACCACCCTGTTATGCTTAACAGAATGTTTCCGCCGGATTGGTGTTTTTTTCTGTGCCAGCTCCGCGATATCCTTCCGCGCCAGGTCGATAAAGGGATCTATCTTGGCAGAATGACTTTCCAAAACGCAGTCAGGCCGCTGTTCCTTCGGCAAATACATGGGAATGGTTTTTGCCCAGTCTCGATTTTGCTGAGAGAACCGCCTGTCGGTTTGTCTGTGCTGGACCGTATTTGCCAGCACATAGGCCACACGCTCTGCGCCAAACTGTTCCAAAATGTCTTTGGCAGCATCCTGGGAGAAATCCCATCCATTCCATTTGCTGCTGATTGCCTTATCGACAGCCGCCTTACAGTCCGCCAGGGCCTTACGCGATTCATGATACTGCGGCAGTTCGCCGTGTTCCCGCGCATATGCGGCAGGATATTTATAAATGGTGTCCTTATCCATTGTGATGTTCCTCCATTCCATCATTTTGATTGAAGTCAGGCGGGACCAGTGATCCCGCCTGACAGTTACCGCTCCTGCTGAGAGCGTTT
>CAMWSZ010000408.1 GCA_947177005.1 uncultured Clostridia bacterium
TTCGTATTCTTGACCTCCGGCAGAAAGCCTGCGCCAATACCCTTGATTTTATGCGCCCCCGCAGTACCCTTGCTCAGTACATGGGAAGCCGCAGTCTCTACCGCTACGATCTTTACGGCAGGATTCTGGCTTTTCAGGTATTCACCCACACCGGTCACAGTACCACCGGTGCCGATGCCAGCAACAAAGATATCTACCTGTCCATCGGTATCCGCCCAAATCTCCGGGCCGGTGGTTTCTCTGTGAACGGCTGGATTGGCGGGGTTCACAAACTGGCCGGGAATAAAGCTGTCAGGCGTCTCTTTTGCCAATTCCTCAGCCTTAGCAATCGCGCCCTTCATTCCTTTTGCGCCTTCGGTCAATACCAGTTCCGCGCCGTAAGCCTTCATCAGCTGCCGCCGCTCCACGCTCATGGTTTCCGGCATGACGATAATCACCCGGTAGCCCTTTGCCGCCGCCACGGAGGCCAGACCAATTCCGGTATTGCCGGAGGTAGGTTCGATAATCACGGAGCCGGGCTTGAGCAGGCCCTTTTTTTCGGCGTCGTCGATCATGGCCTTGGCGATACGGTCCTTCACGCTGCCGGCGGGATTGAAGTACTCCAGCTTGGCGAGAATCCGGGCATCCAGACCATCCTCTTTTTCGATGTGGGTCAGCTCCAGCAGCGGGGTTCCGCCGATCAGCTGGTCGGCGGATGTGTAAATATTGCTCATGGGAAAATCCTCCTGTCAAATCTATATCAACCAATGTGATTAGTATGTTAATTGGTATGCAGATATTATATGCCGTTCACGGGATTCTGTCAATAGCCTTTTATCCAAATATCCAAACGCCTACGGCGGCTTGTGCATCTGACGCAGCTGCGCCGGTATGTCACAATGAAAAAACTTGAATGTTAATATGTGTTGCTTGCCGCAACAGGCAGTTTTTCGTATAATAGCGATAGCCAAAAGAAAGGAGGTGTCCTTATGTTAAATGAAAACATGAAAGCAATCCGAAAATCAAAAGGACTTTCACAACAAGAGCTTGCTGTCAAGCTGAACGTGGTGCGGCAAACAGTTTCTAAATGGGAGCAGGGATTGTCAGTTCCCGATTCTAATATGCTGATCTCCATATCGGAAGTGCTTGAAACCCCCGTGAGTACGCTGCTTGGAGAAACCGTCATTGAGGCGGAAGTTGACGGTTTAAAGGCGATTTCCGCAAAACTGGAGGTGATAAACCTGCAGCTTGCACGGAGACAGACCACAGGAAAAAGGATTCTGCATTGGCTGCTTATCTCATTGTGCGTAGCCATTGCAGCAATTTTTGCAGTCTTATTGGCATTAGAAAGTCCTTACCTGGGTTGGGATTATAGTGATCCTGAAACCGCCGTTCTCGGAGTAGCAGTTCATTCATTTGAATGGCTGTTTGTCAGAATAGCGCCGGTTATTCTTATTTGTGCAATCATTGGGATTTTCCTGACACGGAAGAAAACATAATATTGCCCACACCGGCAGCCGGTCAAAAAAGCGCTGCAAGTCCCCGGCATTTTCCAGTTGACCGTACTCTTTTCTACCTATATAGTATCGTGGCGTCAGATAAAATATTCTATCGTTTCATCAGCGGTCAGCTTTGTCCGCTCGTTGAACAGCAGGACCGCTTCCCGGGTCTCCGGCTTTCCCAGCGCGTAAAGCTCCGGGGTTTCCCGGTTAAAACAGGAGAAGGGAACGATCCGGTTGTACTGCATCGGATGCTCCAGTGTGACCACAACATCCTCCTGCTGCGGAAAGGGCCGGGTCTGATAATAGGGGTCAAACAGACGGATGCAGCCGTTTTCCTCCCCGGTCATCAGGACATAGTGGTCCTCGTCGAAATACAGCCGCACCACCGCCGCGCCGCCCCGGCGGAGAGCGTCGTTGATGAGGCTTTCCGGACCGGCATACACATCTTTTCCGCTCAGGTAACGGCTGGACACCGGGAGCTGTCCCACCCGTCCAAAGCCATCCAGCCAGTGGCTGAGGAACATCATAGCGGTACAGGAGGTGCCGCTTTTTCCCGGAGCCCCCTCCGCGCCGTAGCAGTCCAGGCTGTAGAGCATGATGTTCCGGATGACCTCCGGCGGGATCTCCTCCCGTTCAAACAAAAAGCTGATAGCATTGAGCATGGAGGTAGGGCCGCAATCGTACTCACTCAATTGGTAATGCAGCGGATTTTTCATCTGTCGTTACTCCTCTGACAGCATCAGGCGGAGCGCAAGCTCCGCAGCGCGTACCAGTTCCGATTCCGACGTGTACTCGGTACAGGAATGACAGTTATTCATGGCGGCGGCCACCACGATTCCCGACAGGCCGTGCCGGGTAAAACAGTTGTTGTCGCTGCCGCCGAAGGTCTGGACCAGATTGACGGGGATGTCCAGATCACGGCAGGCCGTCTCAAAACGGCGTACCACAGGAAGGTCCAAATCCGTTCGGTAGGCGGGAATATTCATCGTGCTGCGAACCTCTACCGTTGCGTTCATACTTTCCGCTGACCAGTGCATGGCGTCTGTCACAGACTCCAGCAGCTGCAAGGCTTCCCCGTCAGAAAAGCTGCGGATCTCGCCGGTCAGCACGCAGCGGTCCGGTACGATATTGTCGGCAGTCCCGCCGGATATCGTACCGATATTGACGGTAGCGTCCCCAACGCGGCCGCAGGTGATGCTTGCCAAAGCCCGTCCCGCCGCCAGAATGGCGTGGGCACCCTCTTCCGGCGCGAACCCGGCGTGGGCGCTGCGGCCGGAAAATTCTGCGGTAAAGGAGAGGATAGCCGGGGCCTGATAAGCCGCGCCGCCTACCGGGCCGGAGAGGTCAAAAATATACGCCTCTTTGGACCGGAGCCGTGAAAAATCAAACTGCCGGATACCGGCGCAGTAGGGCTCCTCGGCTGCGGAAAAGACCAGCTCCAGCGGACGGTGGGGCCCACCTTTCAGCAGTACAGCCAGCGCCTCCAAAATGGCCGCGATGCCTGCGCAGTCGTCCGCGCCCAGCACGGTGTCACCGGCGGAGGTAACAGTACCGTCTTCATGTGTCATCATCCGTTTTCCGCTGGATGGCTCCACCGTATCCATATGCGCACTGAACAGCAGGGGCGACAAATCCGGCGTTCCGTCTACATAGCAGTAGAGATTTCCGCAGTTCCCGCCCAATTTTTCCGCGGCATCGTCCTCCAGTGGCTGAAGTCCCAAGGACACCAGATACTCATTAATACAGTCGCAGACTGCACGCTCTCCATAGGAGGGACTGTCAATGGATACCAGCGTCTGAAACAGCTCCAACAGGTGTTTTTTGTCGATCATATTATCTCCAATCCCAAACAAACCAATATTTCAACTAGGTAGATATGCGGACATTGTATGCGTTTCCGTACCGTTTGTCAAGACCTGTCCACAAAAATCCACGGAAATCAATTTTGCAAAAGCAGGCCTCAGGAGATATAATGAACGAATGGG
>CAMWSZ010000409.1 GCA_947177005.1 uncultured Clostridia bacterium
CCACCCTGCGCAACATCATCGGTGATCTGGAGCTGGACCAGTCCCTCACCAGCCGGGACCATATCAATACGCAGATGCGGTCCATTCTCGACGAGGCCACCGACCCCTGGGGAATCAAGGTCAACCGCGTGGAGCTGAAAAACATCATCCCGCCCCGGGATATTCAGGATTCCATGGAGAAGCAGATGCGCGCCGAGCGTGAACGCCGGGAAGCCATTTTGCAGGCGCAGGGCCAGAAGGAAAGCCAGATTCTGGTGGCGGAGGGCGAAAAGCAGTCCGCGATCCTGCGGGCCGACGCCGCCAAGCAGGCCGCAATTCTGGAAGCGGAGGGCCGTGCGGCAGCGATTTTGAAGGTGCAGCAGGCGCTGGCCGATTCCATTAAGCTGCTCAACGACGCCAACCCCAACGATCAGGTCGTGAAGCTGAAAGCGCTGGAGGCGTTTCAGGCGGCCGCCGACGGCAAGGCGACTAAAATCATTATTCCCAGCGAAATTCAGGGTCTGGCCGGACTGGCCAGCAGTGCGAAAACGCTTCTGGAACCCGATCAATAAACGCAGCCCTCTGTCCCGAAAGGTCTGGACAGAGGGCCGTTTTTTTGTTACCGGATGCTGTTGATATTGCTCTCGTCCAAGTCCACAAAGGGGACCGGCAGCTCGTTCGCGCCGCCCAGAAAGCTCTCGCGCCATGTATCATAGCCGCTTTTGTCAACCGGCGTATCCGAGTTGTAATCGACATAATCTCCATATTCGATGAGATAATAGACAACGCCGTCGCCGTCCTTGTCGGCGCTGTCCGGGAACCCCTCTTCTACCAGAGATTTGTCCCAGGCGTCCGCCATTTCCGTCGCACGGTACGCGTCCGCCTGCGGGTCGTAACGCCAGAACGTATAGGGCCACAAAACATCCCCGGCACGGCCCCGGTTGTAGTACCAGAGCGCTTCTATGACCCCGTTGTCATAATAGATCACCGTCGGATTCCCCGAAAATTCCTCCCGGACCGTTCCGCTCTCCGCGTCGTACCCTAAAACGTACTCCCGCACCCCCGCGCTGGCAAGAGTCGTGGTGTAGCTCACAAGCAGCTCATCCTGCCCGTCCAGATCCACGTCATAAACCGCGAACCGGTTCAATCCCATGCCGCTCTCCTCATAGTATCCCAGATCCTGTCCGGTATGGTCCACATGACCGTCATAAAAGCCGTGCAAGACATCGGAGTACGCTTTCAGCATAGCGGCCCGGTCCGCGCCGGTGACCGGTTCCTCCCCCTGCGGCAGTACGGGTGACGGCACCGCCGAAAGCGGCGCGGCTTCCTCCGGCTGTCCGCCTGCGTTTGCCAGCTGTTCCGAGCTGTTTTCCGCCTGCCGGGTCCCGGCCGCCTGTGCGGCGGAAGGACGGTCGGAATCCTTCCAGTAGGCGTCCTGCGGCTCCCGGCCGCAGGATGACAGAAGCGTCAGTACCAACGCCAGACCTAAGATCATTTTTCTCTTTCTCATGGTAAACCTCCTGAAAAATAGACTAAAAATTATGGAACCGCCGAAAAATCGAACATCTCCGCCAGAGCCTCCAGTTCCTCCCGCTCTACGCCAAACGCAATCGACAGATCGCCCAGGATATTGACCGTGACAAACGACGTGTCCGTGTCCGCAAGAATCAGGCCGTTGGAGGCCGACAGGCCCAGCAGCAGCCGCACGCCGTTTTCCGTGGTATAATCCCACCATTCCCCGCAGTTCTCCAGCATGTCCGGTGCGATACCAGTATAGAAATATCCCTTTCTGTCGCGGATCAGCTGATATTCCGTTATGGAACCGTCCGTCCATTTGACCGTGCCCTCAAAAAAGAAGGTCCCGCAGGAATACCGGTAGCCCCAGCCGTATTCATTTTCCCCCTTTTCTGAAGCATAGCCGAACAGATTTCCGATTTCCGCGCTGGCAAAGAGGTTTTCCGGATCATCGTGCCCCACCTCCGGACCCAGCAGCGCCAGGTCATACCGTGCGCAGATCTCGTCCGCTTTCTGACGCATCACGCTGTCAAAGCAGCCGTAGGCGTCATAATCATTTGGAATCCCTTGGCTCTCCTCCCCGGTAAAATTCCGGTCCTCCGTATACTCCTCCCAAAACTCCCACCACTCCGCACTGGCCCGGTATTTCGGGCTTTCGATGATCCCCTGTAAGGAAACCGCGCCGCTCTCTACAGGTTCAGGCACACCGCCGTCCTGGGTCTCCTGATTCCGGGCACGCCACAGCCCGGCAAAATACGGTACGCCCATATAGGCTGTTATTGATACCACAATGGCAAGCGTAGCGGCCAGCAGCAAATACTGCCGGACAGAGTGCCCCACGGGCCGCGGCTGTTTCGCGGACCGCAGAATATTTTGCAGCATCCGCTTTTGTGCGGCGCCGTCCGGCTGAATCCGCTGGAAGGCGTCATGGATGTCCTTGTCTGTCATAGCGGCACCTCCTATACGCTTTTTTCCAGCAGCTTCCGGGCGCGGGCCAGACGGCTGCGCACGGTGGACTGGGGACAGCGGAGCATTTTTGCGATTTCCGGGGTTTTGTAGCCCTCGCAGCAGTAGAGATAAATGACAGTTTTATAATCCGGCGGCAGCTTCATGACCGCGCTGAGGATGCCGTCCGCCTCGAAGGGGTCCTCCCGGGAGAGGTCCCGGCAGGTATCGAGGGTCTCGTTCCTTCTCCACCAGTTTTTCAGGACGTCCTTGCAGGCGTTGGAGGCGGTGACGATCAGCCACGCCTTTTCATGCTCGGCGGACTGAAAGCTTTTTCCGCTGGAGAGCAGTCTCAGGAACGTCTCCTGCACCATATCCTCCGTATCGGCGGCGTTTTTCATAAAGGAGAAGCAGATGCGGTAGACGGTATTCACATGGCGGTTGTAAATATCGGTGATCTCGTCGTCGGAATACGCCGCCATAGCGCTCACACCCCTTTCAGTTAGAATACGATTGGGGAGGCGGAAACGCCGCACGCGGCGGAAAAATTTTTTTCTGCCTGAACGGACAAAATCCCCTGCTGCCCGTTTCCGGGCGGCAGGGGATTTTGCGGTGTCAATCGTCCTCAGCATCCACATACATGTCCTCAGCCTTCTGCTGCGCGGCCTGAAGCTTTAAGAGTATCTCCCGCGTATGATTCCAGTCGTATATCTCCGGAATCATCATCGTCGTGAAAATATACTCCATTATTTCCTCAGTTGCATGGAAAAGTGACAGGTACATTTTTTTGTATAACTGCGACATAGATTGATTTCTCCTGTAGTTTTTCTCAACAGGTCAGCCCTCAGGGGCGGGACGCCGCCCCGTCGGGCATTCCTGCCGAGACAAACAAAAGCGGTGCGGGATAGATCAAGGGGAATCCCACACCGCATATATCTTGACACAAATCCCTAACGAAATACAAAACAGCTCTTGAAAGGAGTGCGGGAATCCGTTATAATAGGGAGTGGCATAGCAT
>CAMWSZ010000410.1 GCA_947177005.1 uncultured Clostridia bacterium
CATCCCAGTATTCGTCCGCTCCAATTTTCCGGCAGTCGTTTCCGCCGTAGAGGTCAATCCTGAATTGGGGGTTCTCGTTGATGGTGTCGAACTCCAGGCCCCATCCCCGACAAGCCTCCACAGCTTCCTCCAGTTCTTTTCCAGCCCTACAAGTCCAGAGAATCAGGCAGGCTCCATCCCGCCGGAGCCGCTTGGCCTCGTTGATGGCGTCCCAGTTCGGTTCACCGATTTTCGGGTATTCATCCCTGCACAGACATCCATCAAAGTCCATCGCTATGACTTTGGTACGCCAATCAAATGGCTTTTTTGCCATTACATCCCCATCCTTTCCACGGCGGCCTGGACTGCATCCTGTAGCTTCCCGGATTTCTCTAAGTCCCTTTCGGCGATCCGATTCAGGCACTCTTTCATCTTCCAATAGTTGTCCTGCCACGCCTCGAAAAACACTTTGAAGGAAGCTGTGTCCCCATCTGCGAAAGCCAGCTGTTTCTCTAATTCCTTGACGCGCTCCAAACCCTCAGCCCTGGCCTTTTCCACCGCATCAGCGGTGAGGGCGGCCTTTTCCTCCGGGGTAAGCTCCCGCACCTGCGGCTCCCTGGCTTCCAGCACGGCCAGTTTCTTTTTTGCGGTGGCAAGGGCGTCTTCAGCGGCTTTCCGGGCCGCATCAGCCTTCTTCTTGGCGGCTTTGGCCTTGTCCACCTTCTCGGACATCTCCGCAACAGCGGCCTCCCTGGCGGCTTCCACGGCCTTTGTGTCCACCTCGACTGCTACGTCAACCGGACGATTGCGAAGCTCCTCCAGCTCCTGAAGCAGCCGGGTATGCTCTGCCTCTGCGGCTGCTGCAGCACTTTTGGCGGCGTCTAAATCTTGGTTTGCGTTTTCCCAGGCTTCCTGCCAGTGCTTTGCGCTCAGTTTGGACTGTTCCGCCTCTGCTGCCATACTGGTCAGGTTCTTTTCGTAAGTACGTGCTTGCTCATCCATGTACGTCTGAAGATGCTCGGCCTCTAAACGAAGAGTATCCGCTTCGGCTTTGGCTGCTTCAGCTTCTTCCAGAGCCTTCTCACGTTCCTTGAGAGCTTTGTCTAACTCGCGGGTACTCATGCGCTCTACATTGTGTTCCGCTACAAACTGTTCCCGTTCCCCGCCGTCCTCGATGGCCAGCAGCTGCACCAGCTTTTGAAACCCCAAATTCGCAAACGCTTGTGATTTTGCTTCGCCGCCGAATAAGCTCTGCTGCTCTTTACCGTAGGCTCGAAACACTTTCATCAGCTTGACCGCTTTCGCCTGGGCATAGCCGCGGTTCTCCAGCCACGGTCCCCACTCTCCATGAGGCAGCTGCGCCTTGACTTCCTCCAGCCGGCGCCCGACCTCTATGTAGTTTTCAATCAGCGCCGTTTCCTTCTGCCGGGTGTCTTTCTCCAGAAAATCCAATTCCGCCTCGATCACTGGCAACGGCCTAACCGTTACTGCTAATTCTGTCATGCAACCCTTATCCTGCCTTTCATTTTGATTTTCCTAACCCGTTCCAGCCAGGCTTTTTCAAATGCTGTGACCTCCGGGGTTCGCTCACAGTTGCGCTTGCCGCGATTCTGCAAAACCTGCAGGCTCCTTTCATCGAACTCCAATGTAAAGAACGGCTTGTCCGGCGCTTCCGTTTGCCGGATGAACAGAATGACAGTCTGGCCTTCAGCGTGCCGCTTCGCATAGCTGGCGACGCAGTGATGCAGCTCACGACCTTCCTGAATCAAAGCGTCCTCATCCACACAGGGTCGGATCAAAAGGCCGCCGGTCTCAAAGGAAAGCCACTCCAGTTCCGCAGCGCGCTTTGCAAACAGACCGGCACGCTCCGCTTTTTTCCTCTCTCTGCGCTCGGCCTCTTCCCTGTCCTGGAGAGCCCGCCGCTCCTCGATCTGCCGGTTATGGGCGGCAGTAAGGTCCCTGGGCCAGCGCACCAGATTATCGGTAAGATCCCAACCATCAGCCGCCGCCATGTTCCGGTAATCCCGCAGTGTGCTCCAATGCTCTTTCTGCTTGACCAAATACCGGACTGTGCGCCAGAAATCCGGCTTGGGGGCCTCCTCCAGAATCCGGCTGCAATCGTAGTCCTTGACCTTCCTCAGCAGTTCCATATCCTGCGGGAGCCGGACTGGGACGCCGCTGTCGCGGACCAATCTGTATTTCGCCAGGTCCTCTGTATTCCAATGCCCTTGTTTCATCTGCCGGAATTCTTCTTTGGTCAAGCCCAGCATCTGAGCGGGACGCTTTTCCTTCCAGTTCACCTTCTCCAACTTCGGAATGCCGCCGTTGTAATAGCCGCTGCTCATCTCCGATCTAATCCAGGTCCGCACCAGACTCCCACACCCCTGTACCAGAAGATTTTCCACAGCGGGCCGTCTCCGCCACAGGGACAGGTAAGCGACCAGCTGCCGTCCATTTTTTTCGGTCTGGTACAGATTCAGCTTGCTGTTTTCTGCCGTGGTGCCCTCCAACAGGGATTTGTCCCAGGGAGCTATCAGCTGTGCACTGCCATACACATCCACAAATGTTTTTCTCTGCCGCCATTCTCCGAACAGGCTGATGCGTCCGCCGATGTTTTTCAGATACCCCATCAGCCGCACAACTTTCTTTTCCTCTACCACCCAGGCGGTATAGGGCCAGATTTCATATCGGGTGGCGCCCTGCTTATTGATACACCGCCGAATGCACCAATCTGTCAGTACCAGGCGGTCCGTCAGGCCCTCAACCGGCAGCCGCGACAGCTCCGTTACCCAGGCATCGTCTACCAGTTCCCCGCCATAGGTTCGTATATTACCAATGTGGACTACATTCGCCTCTGCGCCGCAGAGCGGACACAGCGTTTTGTCTCCGCTGATGACCGATTTTGCCAGCTGGCCGTTTCTCCACCCAAAAGGAGCGGGAGAATAACTGCAGCTGCACCCTTTTGCCGGGATCTTCTCCGCATGGAATTCGCGCCCACAGGCTGAGCAAGTAACCAGAACTGCATCAATGCGCTGGTCTTCCAGCGGCTCGTATACCCGGTCTGACCTGTAAACCAGGTATGATTTCTGAAATGCGCCCTTCTCCAGAGCATAGGCCACCACGTCTGTGGCTGGCTTCTGCGGGATCAGTTTCTCATAGTTGATTTGTTCCATGTCTGCCGCCCCTTACAGAAAATCTGCCAAGTCGATGATTTTTCTGTCCGCCGTCGGCTTCGGCATCGGCGGTGGAGCGGCAGCTTCCGGTTCCGGCAGACCGTAGAACTCGCGCAGGATGCGGTCTGCTTCGCTGGGCGTCACGCAGGCAAAGCTGCCGGTTTTATGCTTGTCTGCGTAGGCTTTGATCTTCTTTTCCGCCGCAGTGATGCTCATATCCTTCACCTTCAGGTCCTGGACCAGCAGCTCCGCGCTGTGGGGTTCCCGGCGGCAGATATCCTTCAGCTGCTCTCCCACCATCCAC
>CAMWSZ010000411.1 GCA_947177005.1 uncultured Clostridia bacterium
CTTGACGCGACAGAGCCCGCCCGGCGGGGGCGTGCTGCCGCCGCCTTTGCGGGGCTGTCCGAGGATCTGCTGGAAAAATCTCCCTTTGACCTCTCCGGCGGTCAGAAACGCCGGGTGGCGATTGCCGGTGTCATCGCCATGGAGCCGGAGGTCCTGATCTTGGACGAGCCATCCGCCGGTCTGGACCCGGCAGGCCGGAAAAGCCTGCTGAAAAATATCCGCGAATACCATGAAAAGACCGGCGCGGCGGTGGTAATGGTGAGCCACAGCATGGACGAGGTGGCGGAAAACGTGGACCGCATTATCGTTCTGGCCAACGCGGGCGTCGTAATGAGCGGTACGCCTCATGAGGTGTTCAGCCGCGCACAGGAATTGATTGATGTGGGTCTGAACGTGCCGCAGGTGACGCAGGTCGCAATGGAACTGGTGCGGCTGGGCGTGCCGGTTGACCCGGCGGTGTATACCACCGCGGAATTGCGGAAAGCGTTGGGTGCGCTGAAAAAAGGAGGGCGGCACTGATGCTGAAGGATATTACATTAGGCCAGTATTTTCCGGGGGATTCCCTGGCCCACCGCCTGGACCCCCGGACTAAGCTGATCTTAACCGTGCTGTATATCGTGGCGCTCTTCTGCGCGAAGTGGTTTGTGTCCTACGCCCTTGCCGCGCTGCTGCTGGCCGTGGGCGTGAAGGTGTCCGGGGTCGCGCTGAGGGCGCTGGTCCGGGGTCTGAAGCCGGTCCTGTTCATCATCTGCTTTACGGCAGTGCTGAACCTGTTTTATACGCCGGGCGAGACGCTGGTCTCCTTCTGGATTTTCAAGATCACGAAAGAGGGAATCTATACAGCTTTTTTCATGATTTTGCGGATCATGCTGCTGATTATGGGCACCTTTTTGCTGACCTACACCACCAGCCCCATTTCCCTCACCGACGGTCTGGAGACACTGCTGGGGCCGCTGAAAAAGATCAAAGTTCCGGTCCACGAGCTGGCGATGATTATGTCGATTGCGCTGCGGTTCATTCCGCTGCTGATCGAGGAGACGGACAAGATCATGTCCGCGCAGAAAGCCCGTGGCGCGGATTTCGAGAGCGGGAACCTGCTGCAGCGGGCGAAAGCTATGGTGCCGATTTTAGTGCCGCTGTTCATCTCGGCGTTCCGCCGGGCCGACGAGCTGGCGGTGGCAATGGAGTGCCGCTGCTATCACGGCGGCGAGGGCCGGACAAAACTCCATGTGCTGCACTATCAGACGCGGGATTTTCTGGTCCTGCTGGCATATGCAGCAGTGCTGGCCGGGGTGATTGTATTGGCACGGCACGGGCTGTAAAACGGAGGATTCATGAGGAATATCGCGCTGAAACTGATGTATAACGGGACCGCCTATCACGGCTGGCAGGTCCAGAAAACGGAGGTCACGGTGGCGGAGACGCTGGAGAAGGCCCTGGCGTCCATTTGCTGTCATCCGGTGAAAGTCACCGGATGCGGCCGCACTGACGCCGGCGTCCACGCGGAACACTACATCGCCAATTTCCGCACGTCCTCGACCATCCCCTGCGGCCGGATTCCACTGGCGGTCAACACGAGACTGCCGGAGGATATCGTGGTCTGCCGGGCCTTCGAGGCCGCGGAGGACTTTAACGCTATCGGCTCCTGTCTGAAAAAGGAGTACACCTACCGCATCTTCAACTCCCGCATCCGCAACCCCTTCTATGTCAACCGCGCCTATTTTTACCCAAAGCGTCTGGACGAGGCCGTCATGGACCGGGCGGCCCGGGCTTTCGAGGGGACCCACGATTTCCGCGCCGTGCGCAGCGTGGGCACCGAGACCCGTACCACCGTGCGCACCATTGAATACTGCTATGTCACCCGGTCCGGGGATCTGCTGGAATTAAAGGTCTGTGCCAACGGTTTCCTGTATAATATGGTACGGGCCATTACCGGCACGGCGCTCTACGCCGCCGAGGGAAAGCTGACGCCTGAGGATATCCCCAACATCCTGGCCAGCGGCAACCGTACCCTGGCCGGACCTACCGTGCCGCCGGGCGGACTGTACCTGACCAGACTTTGGTATGAGGATGAACGGCTCAATGGCTAATAACAAAGGAAAACATGCCGCGCCCCCTGCGGAGGACCAGAAGCATACCGACCTGCTGCGGAACCTGCGGATGCTGCTGGCGGCGGTGGTTATCGTGGTGCTGGTGGCGGCGCTGACGGCAATGGAGGACGGGATTCATTTCGCCGGCCTGCGCCGCTGGATCATGTA
The DNA here is from genome assembly GCA_947177005.1 of uncultured Clostridia bacterium. Taxonomy (GTDB): domain Bacteria; phylum Bacillota; class Clostridia; order Oscillospirales; family Oscillospiraceae; genus Pelethomonas. The sequence continues at coordinate 2,259 of CAMWSZ010000411.1, forward strand.
CGGCAACAGCAGCGCCACACAGGATTTTCACGTCTACGCCGCTGATACCAACAACCGTTACGGCTATCTGGGGACCGGCCTGCTCATTGCAGGCCCCAATACCATTCAGCTGTTTCAGGCCAACAGCGAGACCGCTTATGAACTGCCGGTAAGTATCAAGACGCCCCAGATGTCCGTGGGGACAAAGCTGGCGGCGGTGTGCGATGTGGGCGGCAGCGCGGTCTATGTGCTGGACCAGACCGGCCTGCTCCGGACGCTGAAAACAGAGCACGAGCTGGTCTACTACTCCGCCCGCCTCAACAGCAGCGACTATCTGGCGGTGACGGAACAGAAAAACGGCTATAAAGCCGCGGTCTCGGTCTATAACGCCAGCGGCGAACAGGTCTTCTGCTTCGATTCCTACGACAATTATATCAGCGACGCCCTGGTCACGGCGGACTGCCGGAGCGTCGCCGCCGTCAGCCTGGAACCAAAGGGCGGCGTGTTCGCCAGCCGCCTGCTGGTCTACGACCTGGAGAGCGCGTCGCTCAGCGGCAGCAAAACCATTTCCGACGGCCTGGTGCTGGACTTCACTTGCAGCCGTGACCGCCTGCTGTGCCTGTGCGACAAGCGGTTCGTTATCACCACCCTCTCCGGCGAAACGCTGCTGGACCGTGCCTACGGCAACCTCTACCTCCACGACTACGCCCTGGACGGCCGGGATTTTGCCGCCCTGCTGCTGGGTCGCTATCAGGCGGGCAACATCTGCACGCTGACCACCTTCGACCTGAACGGCGCGGAAATCGCCAAGCTGGAGCTGACAGAGGAGGTCCTCGACATCTCCGCCGCCGGGGACTGGCTGGCGGTGCTCTACGACGACAGTCTGGTGCTCTACACACGGGATTTGCAGGAAACCGCCCGCCTCGACGGTACGGATTACGCCGGACAGATCCAAATGGAGGAGAATGGAACCGTGCTGATGATCTCCGGATCCTCCGCCTGGCGGTTTGTCCCATAATGCGGAAAATGCGCGGGAACTTTTCCCGATTTTCCTGTATTTTTGTTTTTGGTGCGGAAAACAGCCCTGCGGACCGGAAAAAGGCGATTTTTTCATTGGTTCCGGATGCAAAATCGCCCGGTTTTCCCAGTCCGCGCCCAACTTTCCCATAGAAAGGGGATAGATTTTTTTGACGGTAGCTGTTATGATTGATATCGC
>CAMWSZ010000412.1 GCA_947177005.1 uncultured Clostridia bacterium
GCTGTTTCCGCAGTTCCTGAACGCGCTCCCACGTTTCCTGGTCAATAATCGGCTCATGGGTATTCTCAAAAACCACTTGTTTTTCTTCCGGATTCTGGACGCTGGCTTTGACTTTATAGGACTCCTTCTCTGTTTTGAAGTTGATGGTATGGCCCAGGTATTCCCGACGCTCCAAGATATGGCAGACGGTATTGGTAGACCACTTGCAGGGATAGTCCGGATAGTAACGCCGGGTACTGCCGGTTCTGCGGTATTCCATCGTCCCAGGCGTGGGGATGTTCTGCTCTGTCAGCATCCGGGCAATCTTGGTCGGGCCGTTTCCGGCAAGGCACAGATGATAAATCTGCCTGACTACGAGCGCAGTTTCCTCGTCGATGACGAACATCCCGTCCTCGCCTTTGAGATAGCCATACACCGGCTGGCTGGTGAGGGGCTTGCCGCTCATGCCTTTAGAACGGAAAACCGCCTTGATTTTCTTGCTCGTGTCTCTCACCATCCATTCGTTAAATAAATTTTTCAGCGCGCTTAACTCGCTGTCGCCCTGCGCACTGTCTACGCCGTCGTTGATCGCTATGTACCGCACGCCCTTTCGCGGGAACACCATTTCACTGATATGGACAAGACCACAAAACTACGCGGAGCTGCTGACAACATTGCAAACCAGATACTTGACACAATGGCGATTGTGGTGTAGACTGTTAAGCAGATTAACAGGAGGCGGATATGGAAAATACATCAATAGACAAACTATGCGAACTATTTCTGCAAACAATCAACCAATATAACGCTTTAGAAAAGAAAACTCACACGTATGACATTGATCCCCCAATTTATCTATCAGAAATTCACACTATTGTCGCAGTCGGAGCGCATGAGGCTATCAATGTGACTGGACTTGCCCAATTACAGGGTACTTCCAAGAGCGCTGTATCTCAGGCCATAAGCAAACTAGTCAAAAAAGGGTTCGTTGAAAAAAGAGCTTCACCAGATACGGACAATGAAGTTATCTTGTTGCTTACAGAAAAGGGGAAGCAAGTTTACAATATGCATGAGAGCCAGCATGATTGGTTAAAGTCTCAACTTGCATCTGTTTTTGAAAAGTATCCCCAAGACACAACCTCTGTTCTATCTGGTCTTGCCGTTGATATTCAAGCGATTTGGGCACAGTTTTTGGAAAAATAACTGTGCCAGCATTACTATTTTATTTTGCAATTTCTGTTAAGCTGCTTAACAGAAAAGGAGTTATTTATGAGCTATGAAATGATAAATTCCATCCCTCAATTTAATTTTCAAATCAACAGGATTTTAACCTATGGAAATCTGGCTTGCAACAGAGAAGAAGTCATAAACAATGTTGCAAAGGTCAGGACATTTGATGAGTGGTATATTGCATGGCAAAAAATTGCGGTAAAGAATGAACAAGAAAGACGTTATCTTTGTGCGGGTTACTATTATCGCATGGCAGAATTTTTCTTGAAGTCCGATATATCCGAAAAGGACGTAGTTTACAAAAAATGTGTTGAGAATTTTTATAAGGCTTTTGATTTTGAATTGCATTTACAATACGAAAAATACCGTATTCCATTTAAGGGGAAAGCCCTTCACAGCTTAAAATTCTCACCCGTAAATGCTATTGGAACTGTTCTTGTATGTGGCGGTTATGACTCGTTTATTGAGGAATTTGTACTTCAAGTTTATGAATTTGTGAAACAAGGATATGAGATCATTCTTTTTGAAGGGCCAGGACAAGGCAAATCTATCCAAGAAAATTTGTATTTCAGCTATGACTTTGAAAAGGCAACCTCTGCCGTTTTGGATTACTTTGGTATACGGCAATGTGCTATGGTTGGGATTTCATGGGGTGGTTATTTCGCCTTACGAAGCGCAGCTTACGATAAGAGAATTACTGCAGCGGTTGCTTATGATGTGATGGATAATGGGCTGGAAGTTATGACAGACATTTTTCCAGAACCAATCCGAAGCATGATCCGGTTCTCGTACAAGTATCACTGGCAAGGTGCACTAAACAAACTCGTAGACATAATCAGGAAGAAAAGCATTTTGCAGATTGGGCTATTTCTCAAGGACTGCATATTACCGGAACCAAAACGCCCTATGAATTTTTTCAAAGCATCGCCTCCCATGATCTTGCAACCGTTACAGAATTGCTCACACAGGACATACTGCTTTTGGCCGGAGAAGAAGATCACTATATACCCAGAAATCAGTTCCACCGGTTAAAAGCCTCCATCCATAATGCAAGAAGTCTGACATGCAGACTTTTTACAAGAACAGAGGGTGGTGAGCAGCACTGTCAAATTGGAAATCATCAATTAGCCACAAGCACAATTTCTGATTGGTTGGTTCGCTATTTCATGCAATAGCAATCCCAAAAGTTAAAAGGGCCTCCCCTATCTGCCCAGCGGCAGAAAAGAAAAAAACCGCTGTTGGGCAGATTTATTTTCATGCCCAAATTCTGGCACCAAGCGGCGGTTTTGAGAAATCAGAGCCGCCGTTTTTTTTGACCAGCAGGCGGCGTACAGGAGGATGCCGCCATGTGGCTGCAATGGCAAAATAAATTTGATATTCATTTGTCAAAAAAAGCCTGATCCCGACGGCGGCGAACTCCACCCATACTTGCAAAATCCGTCGTTCTCTGGCAATTCATAATATCAGCCCAAGTGCCCGAATGGTCTTGCACCGTTTGGGCGCTTTTCTATTTTTGCGCAGTCCTATCTGGCCCCGGTGTCGTGGTCCACCCCTTACTGTTCAGATTTCGCACGATCCCAAAATCTGAACAGGAGGAAAACACGATGGAGATCACCATCAAGAGATATAGCCGTAAGATGACCTATGAGGACGCTGCCACCCTTGACGAGTTCTGGGAATTGGTCAAGCGCACCGAGCGGAGCCTTGACCGGGAGCAACAGCGCCATTGGGATAGGCGCGAGTGTGACGAATACATAATCGCTGCTCAGGGCATTTTGCCTTACTGCGCTACGCCGGAGGAATTGGTTTGCCAGCAGGAAACTATGGATGAGATTCTGGCAGTACTGGCCCTCTGCACCGATACCCAGCGAGAGCGGTTTTTGCTCTATGCCCTGTATGATTTCAGCTATGCGGAGATCGGGCGACTGTGCGGCTGCTCCAAGACTGCCGTCTATGACAGCATCGAGGGAGTACGGAAAAAGTTTTTCAAATTTTTCCGCTAACCGCCCTGACGATCACCCCGGCATGATGGCTACACGGTGAGGGGCAAAATGCTCTATCACCGGGAGGGACAAGCTGCTTCGGTGGCTTGTCCCTCCGCACATAGGAGGTCAAAATGTCAGCGATAAACCAGCTCCAGCAAGAGTACGTCCGTTTCCAACGGCGCACTTATACACCGTTCCGGTGCCGTGCGCCCTGCCGGGGGCGTTGCGTCCTTCGGACGCGATGGGGAACTGCATTCC
>CAMWSZ010000413.1 GCA_947177005.1 uncultured Clostridia bacterium
GGGCTACTGGCTGGCGCTGGTATTTGCGGAGATTTACTCTTTCGCCGGACTGTTCGCAAGTATGTCGGAGCAGCTCAAAACGGTATATCCTATGACAGTCGTTTTCAATCTCTCCGGCTATTACGATGCAAGCATGGTTCAAATTCTCATCGGAGTTGTAGTTCTGCTGGCCTGTGCGGTTCTATCACTATTCATTCTGAAAGGGCTGAACAGGGAACCAAAATAACTGCAATATTTCTAACATCCTGCTGCACGATGGCAAAAGTAATATAATCCAGCTTAGTAGGTTTCTTCCATTGAACAACGGCCAGCGGGAGGGCGTTATATTCCAGACCGTTTATGCCTGTTTTGCCAAAGTTAAAGTGTCTACTTTTAGACATCTGAAAAACTGAACAGGCAATATGCAGGCACAAAGCCTGTGTAAACAGCAATGGAAGGTGCGCCGCCAGCTTTAGAAGGTGACCGGACAATAAGTCAGCCGCGCTGAAATACTGCTGCTTTCCAGCGCGGCTGGCCACATCCTTGCGCGTTACGCATTCTTCATTCTATATAATAGATATTGTTGGAACAAATTTGTCCCCCAAGAATCAAAATAAGGCCATATTTGATATTACTATGCTCATGTTTGCATTTTACTGCTTGTTTTATTCGAGCCAAAGAAGTAAAATGTAAAGGCTTGAGGTTTAACCTGGATATGACATTAAGGATGTCAGGATAACGGTTGATTGCAGGACAAAATATGGAAAGGAACTATACTATGAGTAAAATCTTATTACTGGAAGATGATATAAGCCTTGTAGACGGTTTGAAGTATTCTTTGAAGAAAAACGGATTTGAGGTTGAAATCGTTCGTACAGTTGCGGACGCGCTCAACAGGGCAGGCAGCATTGAGAACTATGACCTGCTTATTCTTGACGTTACATTACCTGACGGAACAGGCTTTGATGTTTGTGAGGCGGTACTCAAACAGAATCAGCAAATTCCCATTATCTTTTTGACCGCCTCTGATGAAGAAGTCAACATTATCCGGGGTCTGGACATTGGAGGTGATGATTACATTACAAAACCATTCAGATTAGGGGAACTTTGTTCCCGTATCCGTGCGCTGCTGCGGAGATCGGGTGCGGCAAGCAAAGTCAATACAGTATCCATTGAGTGTGGAGATATAACGATTGATCTTTTAGGCAGCCGTGCATTGTTGAACAGTAAAATTTTGGAGCTGACAGGCGCGGAATACCGGCTTCTATGTCTCCTGGTACGAAATGTAGGCCGTATTGTTACACGGGAAGTTATCCTGAATGATCTATGGGACGAAGCAGGAAATTTTATTGATAACAATACATTGTCTGTGTATGTGCGGCGGCTCCGGGAAAAGGTAGAGTTAGACCCCTCGCATCCCCAGCATTTGATAACTGTTCGGGGGTTCGGCTATCAATGGAAAGAGGTATCTGTATGAGTTTTTACCAGGACAAACACATCAAGCTCTACGGATATTTCTTAACAGCTTTCGGCCTTTTCATTGTAGAAGTATTGATGTTGTTCAACTTTTATCAGGCAAGCACCATAAAAATGACATATCTTCGGCATGATGAAGCGGTAGTTTCTGCACTGTTGGAGCAGGGAATTTCTAAAGATATCATAGCGGCTGCAATCACAAACACCCACATTAGCACAGATGGGGAAAAATTATCAGCCGCAATCGGTATAGAAAGCCCGAATAAGAACGCAGACTTGCCATATATCACACAATTTCAACATACTTCTGTCTATCTCATTCTCGCCGTTTCTTTATTGCTGGTTACTGTCCTTTTCATCGGGACATTTCTGTTTTTCCAGCGGCGGAAACGGCTATATGAACAAGCAGAAACTATCATTCGCAGCTACATCAACGGGGACTATTCCTGCCATCTGCCGCAGAACAGCGAGGGAGCGGTTTTCCAGTTATTTGGACTGGTTGAACAGCTTGCCACAATGCTGCAAGCCGAAAACGAAACAGAGCATAGGGTAAAAGAATTTTTGAAAAGCACGATTTCAGATATTTCCCACCAACTAAAAACACCGCTTGCCGCGCTTACCATGTATCAGGAAATTATTGAAAGTGAGCCAGATAATCCTGAAACGGTTAAAGAGTTTTCAGACAAAATAGGAATTGCCTTAAAGCGCATCGAGCAGTTAATCCAATCCATGCTGAAAATTACCCGATTAGACAGCGGTAATATCTTTTTTGAGAAAAGTAACTGCCATATATCAGAATTGATTTCTTTATCTATCAACGAATTAACGACAAGGGCGGAAAACGAAAATAAACAAATACTGATTGAGGGGAATACGGAGCAACAGCTTGTTTGCGATCTGGAATGGACAAGTGAAGCGATTGGTAACATTGTTAAAAATGCTTTAGACCATGTAAGGTCAGGCGGTGTAATTCAAATCACCTGGGAACGTACACCAGCAATCTTTCGCATATTCATATCTGATAATGGAAAGGGCATCGCGCCGGAGGACATACATCATATCTTCAAACGCTTTTACCGGAGCAAGCGTTCTCTCGATACGCAAGGTGTTGGGCTGGGTTTGCCCCTGGCAAAATCGATTATTGAAGGGCAGGGCGGGTTCATCTCCGTACAAAGTGAAGTGAACGAGGGAACAACATTTACAATTTCTTTCCTTACGGAATTGTAAGCTAAAATTCACCTGATTGTAAGCTGCATCTGCTATCTTTTTGGTGAAGGAGGTATGATACCCAATGGAAATTCTAAACGTACAAAATCTGTGCAAAACCTATGGCAAGGGCGAGGCCAAAGTAGACGCCCTAAAAAATGTGTCTTTTTCACTGAACAAAGGAGAATTTGCTGCCGTGGTCGGAGAGTCCGGCTCAGGCAAGAGTACCCTGCTGAACTGCATCGGCGCTCTGGACACGCCTACTTCCGGGAGTGTTCTCATGGACGGGCAAAATCTGTTCTCCATGAAAGAGGAAAAGCGCACGATTTTCCGGCGGCGCAACATCGGTTTTATCTTCCAGTCCTTTCAGCTCGTTTCCGAACTGAATGTCGAGCAGAATATCATGTTCCCCTTGCTCCTGGATTATCGAAAACCTGACCCCACAGAAATCCAGGAGATTTTAGATTTGCTGGGCCTGACCGAACGCAGCTACCATCTGCCCAATCAGTTATCTGGCGGTCAGCAGCAGCGTGTCGCCATTGGCCGCGCTCTGATTACAAGGCCAAAGCTGATTTTAGCAGACGAGCCAACAGGGAATCTTGACAGTAAGAACAGCCAAGATGTCATGGATCTGCTCACACAAGCATCCCGTCATTACCAGCAAACGATTCTGATGATTACCCACAACAAAAACCTGACAGCTTCCGTAGATAGGGTATTTCGGGTAACAGATGGCGTTCTTACGGATTTGGGAGGGAAAACAGATGAAGCGTTATCTTGATCTCGTTCCC
>CAMWSZ010000414.1 GCA_947177005.1 uncultured Clostridia bacterium
AGTTTCTGCGGCTCTATCCCTCCGCCAATATCCTTGTTACTACCAAAAAGGATTTTGAGACCAGAAAGCGGAAAAAATTCTGCGCCCGGATTGCTACCGGCGATTATGACGCCGTGATTATCGGACACTCCCAATTTGAAAAAATCCCGATCAGCAGGGAGCGGCAGGAGCGGCTGATTCAGGAACAGATTTGGGAAATCACCGAGGGTATCCAGGAGGTAAAGAACAGCGGCGGGGAGCGTTTTACCGTCAAGCAGCTGGAACGAGCCAAGAAAGGTCTGGAGACTCGCTTGGAAAAATTGCAGGCCAATCACCGTAAGGATGATGTTGTCACGTTTGAGCAGCTCGGTGTGGATATGATGTTCGTGGATGAGAGTGACAACTATAAGAACCTGTTCCTTTATACGAAAATGAGGAACGTAGCGGGCCTTTCCACTACGGATGCGCAGAAGTCCAGCGATATGTTTGCCAAGTGCCGTTATCTGGACGAGATCACCCATGGGCGCGGGATTATCTTCGCCACAGGTACGCCTATCAGTAATTCCATGACAGAAATGTTTTCCATTCAGAGGTATTTGCAATATGACCGGCTGCAAGAAATGGGTATGACCCACTTTGACAGCTGGGCTTCCCGTTTTGGTGAGACGGTTACGGCATTAGAGCTGGCCCCGGAAGGGACTGGCTACCGGGCCAGGACACGCTTTGCTAAGTTTTTCAATCTCCCGGAGCTGATGAACATATTTAAGGAAGTGGCGGATATCAAGACCGCCGATCAGCTGCATCTTCCCACACCGAAGGTAGAATATCACAATATTGCTTCTAAACCCACCATGATTCAGGAAGCAATGGTGAAAGATTTGTCCGAACGCGCCAGTGAGGTCCATGCCGGAAACGTAGACCCCAAGACGGATAATATGCTCAAAATTACCAGTGATGGACGGAAACTCGGCTTAGATCAGCGTATTATAGACCCCATGCTCCCGGACGAGCCGGGAACAAAGGTCAACAGCTGTGTGGAGAACATTCTGAAAGTCTGGCGGGACGGGGACGATCAGAAACTGACACAGATTGTTTTCTGTGATATTTCCACACCCCAAGCCACCCCTTCCAAACGGTCAGCAAAAGGGGATAAGCTGGACAATCCTACGCTGCATATGCTGGAAAACACCATCACATTGGAACCGGAAAGGCCCTTTACCATCTATGAGGATATCCGCCAGAAACTCATTGCTGGAGGAATGGCCCCGGAACAGGTGGCGTTTATCCACGATGCCAAAACTGATGTACAGAAGAAGGAGCTTTTTGCAAAGGTGCGTTCCGGGCAGGTGCGTGTCCTAATCGGCAGTACGCAGAAAATGGGCGCTGGCACCAATATTCAGGACAAATTGATTGCACTTCATGATTTGGACTGTCCCTGGAGACCGCGTGACCTCACCCAGCGCAAAGGCCGTATCGAACGCCGGGGCAATACCAACGAAAAAGTACATGTGTTTCGTTATGTCACAGAATCGACATTTGACGCCTATTTATGGCAGACAGTAGAGAATAAACAGAAGTTTATTTCGCAGATTATGACCTCCAAATCTCCGGCTCGTACCTGTGAGGATGTGGACGAAACCGCACTGTCTTTTGCGGAGATTAAGTCCCTGTGCGCTGGAGATCCCCGCATCAAGGAGCGCATGGAGCTGGATGTAGAGGTCTCCAAGCTCAAGATCATGAAGTCCGCACACCAAAGCAAACAGTTTCAAATGCAGGACCAGCTGCTGAAATATTTCCCCGAACAGATTGCACAGTATCAGGGATTTATCAAAGGTCTGGAGACTGATATGAAAACCCTTGCACAGCATCCTCATCCCCTTGTACCGAAAGAGAAAAAAGTACCGAACAAGGCCGAACAGCCGGAAGCAGCTGCATCGGAGGAATCCGCCGCGCCTGTGGCGATGGTGCAGGGCTTCGCCGGAATGACAGTGCAGGGCCAGACCTTCACCGAAAAGGAGGAAGCGGGCAAGGCCCTTGTGGCGGCGGTTCAGGTGGTGACGGCTGCGGAACCGGTTGAGATCGGCAGTTATCGGGGATTTACCGTATCTACAGAGATCCGAGGTTTCCAGCGTGAGATCGTGTTAAAAGGCGAAATGACACACCGAACCTTAACGGGGACTGACCCAATCGGTATTCTCACCCGTCTCGACAATACTTTGAATAAAATGCCGGAACGGTTAGCGGCGGTCCAGGCACAGCTTCAGAATCTTATTGACCAGCGCGAAGCTGCAAAGATCGAAGCCGGAAAGCCCTTCCCTCGCGAGGAGGAGCTGAAGGAAAAATCTGCCCGTCTTGCAAAACTGGACATGCTGCTCAATATGGACGGCAGAACCCATCGAGAGGAGCAGGACATGGCCAAAAGCGCCCGCCCTTCTGTGCTGGACAGTTTGAACCGGCCACGCCCGCCCAGGGAGAATCATCACAATAAGCAGAAACGCTCTCAGCAGGAGCGATGATTATCCTGTCAGGCGGGATCGCTGGTCCCGCCTGACTTCTCCTTCCGGCGCTGCTTCTGCGCCGCCTTTTTCTGACGCTTTGCATCAATCTCATGCAGCCAGTCCTTGACGGGAGCTTTCCACGGTTCGCTTTTATTAGGAATGTTTTTGATAAGGCTCCGTGGATTCAGTCCCAGCCGTTTGGCGAGGGCAATATCATCATTGTTCAGTCGGCATTTTTTCTTTGCCTCTGCCCACATCTGTTCACTGTATGCCATAATGCCGCCCTCGCTTTCATTATTTCCCTTATTGTATCACAAAACATCTGACAATGGAATGGAGGTTTTCAAAATGGATGAGACTATTTTAGAGAAAGCTGAACGATTGACAATCGAGCTGTATGAAAAGATGAGGACGGAGCAGAACAAGTACCGTTCGTGGTTGGAGACACAGCCCCTGGAAGATATTTTGAACCATGCCCATGAGTACACCGTCCGTGAGGATTTTATGACGCTGCTGGCAAACAATCATCTGGAAGCGGCACAGGCCGAAGCGCTGCTGACTTCGCCTACGCCGCTGGCTGATCTCTACAAAAAATGGGGCGATCTGGGATTCAACAATATGTCTGATATTTGGGACTGTATTGAGAGCCGCGCCAACGATGTGATCCAGCAGCGGGAGAAACTTTATCAAACACCTGTTTACAAATTTTCCTTTGAATACGCAAAGGAAAACGGCGAACTGGGCCAGCACCGTGCTTCCCATGAAGCCAATATTGCCTGCAAAAAGGCGATTGAAACCGCAATCAGCGATCATCATAGAGGATTTTCCTTCGACAGCAGGGCGGCGGTCAGGGATGTGGTGGAAAAATTCGGCTATGAGCGGACGCTTTGTGTTTTGGCGGTTACGATACGTAATAAGGAGCATGACGGGCGGTTTTCCAACAGCAGTAAGAATTGGGCACGTACCCT
>CAMWSZ010000415.1 GCA_947177005.1 uncultured Clostridia bacterium
GGACTGACGATATAGCCGGATGTTACCGGTTATATCGTCAGTCCTGTAGGTGGGCGGCGTATTTTAGAAGAAACAGACCTTGTGGCCCGCATTACCGGTTCCCCGGAAACTGTGGTGTTCCGTCTGACAGGCACGGCAGGTTCTGTCACTTTGGATGCAGCCCGGAATGCAGATACTCCATACTACTATGTGAAGCTGACCGCAGCTGACTTGATCTCTCTGGGTGAAAGTGCTACAGGAACAATAAGTTTGTTGGCGGACGGCGTACTTCTGTCGGAACAAAATGAAATTTTTAATATTCCTGAGGCAGAAAAAGATCCATATCTTATTGATGACTTTGACGCTTACAGCGGTTCAAACGATCTATTGGTACGGGAATGGGTCACAAACAAAGATACTGGATGCAGTATCAATTTATCCCTGGACAGCGAAAGCTCTCAGGATGGCTATGCTCTGAAATTTAATTATTCTGAGACGAAAAATGGCTGGGCCGGTGCAACGATTACCAAAGAAGTGGATTGGTCTGACTGCAATGCCCTCCAATTCTGGACGATTCCAGACGGAAAGCAGCAGAAAACCGTAATCCAGATTCAGGCAAATACTGTCTATGAGGTCTACTTGAATTTGTATGATGGATACAATGCCCGTGCTGGTCAGCCTACTTTGGTTACCATCCCGTTCTCCGAGTTTTGTCAGCGTGACACGGCAGGAAATCCGAAGGGCGGACTGATGGAAGACTGTGATTCTGTTAGTAGCTTCGGCCTGTGGGTGAACGCGGTCGAGAATGATTTTCTTGTTGACGGCATTGTCAATGGTACGATCTGGTATGACAAAATTACCGCCGTTTCTTCGGACTGTACCGAACCCGTTTTTGAGACGCCGGGCAGTACTCCGGAACCGCCTGTATCGCATACTTTCACAATTACTGCCTCTGCAGGAACCGGCGGTTCTATCAGTCCCAGCGGCAGCGTTAACGTGGAAAAAGGCGCGGATCAGAGCTTTTTGATCAACGCACAGTCCGGGTACAGAATTTCGGACGTAAAAATAGACGGGAAATCTGTGGGAGCCGTCAGTTCCTATACCTTCTCTGATATAGCGGAAAACCACACCATAGAGGCCGTCTTTACTGCATACAGCAGCAGACCCTCTGGCAACAGCACAAAACCCAAGCCTTCCTCCTCAACGACTCCGACCGCCCCGTCTTCGCCGTCTACACCTTCCACTCCTGCCAGTCCTACTGAACCCTCCGCACCGCCATCCTCTCCCGATCAGCCAACACAGACGGTATCATACATAGATGTGCCATCCGGAAGCTGGTATTCAGATGCAGTTCAGTATGTCAGCGAGCGTGGTTTGATGACCGGTACTGCAACAAGTACATTCTCTCCTGATACCGCAATGAACCGTGCGATGTTATGGACCATACTGGCCCGGATGAGTCACGCAGATACATCCGGCGGCACGGCCTGGTACGAAAAGAGCATGGCCTGGGCCGTCAGCAACGGTATCTCTGACGGTACCGGCGCACTGGAAAATATGACGCGGGAACAAATGGTGACCATGCTGTGGCGTTATGCAGACAGTCCCGTCTCAAATGGTTCTCTTAATCAGTTCCTTGACAGCAGCATGGTGTCTCCCTGGGCTGCGGATGCAGTTCGCTGGGCAACCGATTCCGATCTGTTGTCCGGCTCTAACGGTGGCCTAAATCCCCTGGGAACGATTACTCGTGCGGAAGCCGCAACAATTTTGATGCGGTTTTGCCAAAATACTGCGAGTTAATCTATTCTTACATGAAAATACTCGTTGTCGCTCCACTGCTCAGCGGCTGGGGCGACAACTTTTGATAACCAAATATGTGATTTTCAATAATAAGTATTTTGAGGTGATATAAGTTGAGTGTTTTGAAATTGAAACCCTGCTGCAAAGACTATATTTGGGGTGGTCACAGACTGGCGGATGAGTATGGTATCCAGTATGACAAGGACATTTTAGCCGAGGCATGGGTACTTTCTTGCCACCCGGACGGTCCATCAACCATTATGAACGGTCCCGACAAAGGAAAAACACTGGCTGAATTTATTCAAAAAAATGGCAGCCGGGTGCTTGGGATGCACTGCCGGAGGTTTCGTGATTTTCCCATCCTGGTCAAATTTATTGATGCCAGCCAGAATCTTTCCGTTCAGGTACATCCCGGCAACCGGTACGCTTTAGCCGAGGAGCATCAGTACGGCAAAACCGAGATGTGGTATGTCATGGATGCCGCCCCGAATTCCTTCCTGTACTATGGCTTCCAGCGGGAGGTCAGTCAGGAGGAATTTGCCCGGCGAATTCGGGAGGACACGCTCCTGGATGTACTCAACGCCGTTCCCGTTCAAAAAGGAGATGTACTCTTTATTGAGTCGGGCACAATCCATGCGATTGGTGCTGGCATCCTGATCGCGGAGATCCAGCAAAATTCTAATGTGACGTACCGTGTTTATGACTATGGCCGCGTGGGAAAGGACGGCAAAAAACGGGATCTGCATATCGAAAAGGCTCTGGCTGTAACCAACCGGGTCCCTATCCTGCGCAGCGGCAGAAGTTATCCCCATGTAGCAGACTGCGACTACTTTACGGTAGACAGGCTGAACCTGGACGGCTGCATCATGCGCAAAGTAGAAGGCGCTGTGGGAGAGGAATCCTTTGTCAGCATTCTCATTATGAACGGAACCGGAAAAATCGTTTGTGACGGTGAGACTGTTCCCTATCAGAAGGGAGACAGCTTTTTCCTGCCCGCCGGCAGCGGTATGTATACTGTGGAAGGCAGCTGTGACGCCTTGATTACCACCATTCGCGACAAGACGGATATGGTGCGTGCGGGGATCGATATTGGAGGCCGGTATACTAAGGTTGGTCTGGTGGATGGGGAACAACAGTTTGTTGCCTATCGGGAACTGCCCTTCAACACCGAATCGCCGGAACAGGCTATTCGGGATGCAGGGAACATGGTGCTGACGCTGCTGGAGGAGAATCATATTGATCTGGATCTGTGTGCGAATGTGGGCGTGGGTGTAGCCGGAATCGTGGACAATGGCGTGGTAAAATACTCCAACAATATTGGCTGGAAAAACGTGCCCGTTGTGGAACTTCTGGCAGAACAGCTGCCGGTCCCCATTCATGCAGCCAACAACGCGGACTGTGCGGTGCTGGGCGAGATGGCTGCCGGTGCCGCCAAAGGCAGTGATGATATTCTGCTTCTTACTGTCGGCAGGGGTGTCGGGAGCGGTTTGGTACACAGCGGACAGCTGTATGATGGGACTGAGTTTGGGCACATGGTTATTGAGGAAGATGGCAGAACATGTTCCTGTGGCCGGAAGGGATGTCTGGAAGCCTATGTTTCTGTCACAGCCCTGCGAAAAGAAACGGAGGAAAAGCTGGGGACTCCTATGGAGTGGGAAGAAC
>CAMWSZ010000416.1 GCA_947177005.1 uncultured Clostridia bacterium
TAAGGCTAACATCTCGTACTGGTTTTTAGGGTCTAAATTGCTGGTCGGCTCGTCCAGCAGAAGCAGTTCAGGCTGCTGAACTAAGGCACGGGCCAGCATTACCTTTTGCAGCTCACCGCCGGAAAGGTGATCCACAAGCCTGAGCTTCATATGAGAAAGTCCCATTTGTTCAATGACTTCCTCACATATATCCAAGTCATTTTGGCTGATTGACCATCGAATATACGGTGTCCTGCCAAGCAATACGCAGTCAAAAATGGTTGCGTTGCTCAGTTCGTTTTTCTGTGCTACATACGCCACCTTTCGAGCCAGTGCGTTTCGGCGGAATTTCTGTATATCCTGCCCATCTATCAGCACTTGCCCGGACTTCGGCGCACGAATACGATTGATACAGGTAATCAGCGTACTTTTTCCCGCGCCGTTATTGCCTAAAATGGCTACACAATGTCCTGGAGTAACAGAAAAGGAAATATCCCGCAAAATCTCTTCTTTTCCATAAGAAAAGGAAAGATTTTTGATTTCAATCACTGCCTTGCGCCCCCCTTCATACACAGGTAGAGGAACAGCGGCGCACCTAAAAACGAAGTCAGCGCACCGATTGGCAATACGGTTGGAGGCAAGAGGCTTCGGGAGGCCACGTCAGCCAACAGAAGAAGAATCGCACCGCCCAATGCGGAACCGGGAATCAGGAAACGATAGTCATTCCCTACAAATCTACGCATAATATGCGGGGCAATTAAGCCGATAAACCCAATACTGCCCGTAAACGCTACACAGACAGAAGCTACTAACGCACATAATACCATACTCGTAAGAATGAGCCTGTCCACGGGAACACCCAAACTTTTTGCGGTGGCAATTCCCGCCTCCATTGAATTGAAATTCAACCGGTGATAGAAGAAGTACAAGAGTGCGGCGAAGGTGATTACTGTGATGATAAGAATTTCGCGCCATCCGGCTTTGGTTAAGCTGCCAAATGTCCAGTAGACCAGCGAGGCCAGCTTCACATCATCTACAAAATACTGGATAATCGTTGTCATGCCGGAGAAAACAGAACTCAGCGCAACGCCCGCCAACACCATAGTCGCAGGACTTGACCTTCGTCCCTGAGACAATGCCAATATCACGATTGTAGTAACCATCCCGCCAGCAAATGCAAAAACGGATACGATTGTCGGATTGGTAACAGTAAAGTTGGCGGTGGTATTTCCAACCTGAACACCGCCCTCAAAAAAGACGATGCCTACAGCCGCGCCAAAGCAGGCTCCCTGCGAAACACCAAGCGTAGAGGCAGATGCCATTGGATTGCGCAATACATTTTGCATCACACAGCCTGCCAGCGCAAGACCTATGCCGATCACTGTAGCTGTCGCAGCTCTGGGAATTCGTACATTCCAAATAATGGTAGAGTGGTTGTTTTCCGCTCTATGAAAAAGCGCTTCTATAATTTCCGAGACTGTCAGTCCGGCGGAGCCTGCGGATATGGACCAAAGCGCGGCGGCAAACAGCAGAATCAAGGCGGCAAGTAAAGTAAGCCATTTCCGCCCGATATACTGCTTATAACTGGTTGCTTCTGCTGCCATAGCTGTTATTCTCCCATTGTAATTTTCCCGTAATACAAGCCCTGTTCCATCATATCCTCATAGTAATTTGTACCCAGCATAAAGGTAAGAATCCGCTCTGATACTGCCTCCATAGTTGTATCGGCAAATGCATCCGGGTAAAGCACCATGCCCGTCCAATAGCCATCCATCAGGCAATATGTAATATTTGTGCTTGCGTTGTTGAAAGAGGGCATGGTATAAACACGCTCCTCCCGGACGGCGCGCACAGACGCAAAATAGTCAGGATTCGCCGCATATTCCTCATTCACCATATCCATATTGCCGGGGTCCAGGAAGATAATATCCGGGTCCCACACCAGGACCTGTTCAAAGTCCGTCTCAAAATAATTTACGTCCTGGACCTCATCCGCCACGTTCAAAGCATTTACTGCCAGAAACGGGCCGAAATTAGCATAGGTGCCGCAAAATCCGTGGCGTCCAGAAAAGGTTACTGCGCCAGTGTAGCAGGATGGTTTATCGCTGTCCGCATACGAGGAAGTCCGCGCTGTCAAATCGGCCTTGCACTCATCGATAAATGTGAGCAATTCCTCGCAGCGTTCCTCTGCGCCCACGACTTCCGCAAAAATGCGGGTGGCATCATAAAAACTCTGATCCACAAAGTTGATGCTGGAATAGGAAACTGAGACAACCGGGATGCCCGTTGTCTTTTGCAGCTCATCAGCGGATTCAGCGGTATAACCTGCCAAAATGACATCAGGCTGGAGTTCAATAATCTGCTCGGCATAGGCGTTATTCTCACCGCTGCCGCCACCAGAACCAACAGAGGGCAAATCTTTCAGCGCATCATGGCAGACCCAGCTGTAGTCACGGCGAACCGTTACATCGCCGGTATCACAGTCTTCCGCACCCACCATCATGTCCGTCACCTGTAAATAGGCCGCAATTCTGGGAGCGCCGGAGCCTAAGCAAACGATAGTTTCAACTTTTTCAGGAATTTGTACCTGCCGGTCCCGACGGTCGGTTATGATACGAGTTGCCGGACTTTCGTTGCTGGGAGATTCCGGCTCATTTTCTGCGGAAATATTGGTATCCTCTGGATTATCCGCATCTCCAGTGCTGTCAGCGTTCTGCCCGCCGCAAGCGGCGAGGAGCAATGTCATCACAAGTGCCATCAACAAAGTGCAAGCTTTTTTCATGTGTGTATCCTCCTGTTTCATTACATATGTGTTGCTATACAGTTTTGTGTCGTTTCCTCCTGCCTGGCCGAATGCCACAGGTTGGAAACGACACAACTATATCAACAAAAAATCCCGCATACAAGCCCCCCTGGGGGATAAAAATTGGTAAATTTGAGTTTTTATGCAAATAAAGTTGTCATTGGGAAAAATATCCCCCCAGGGGGCTTCCGCTCCTCGAAAAAATCTGCTATAGTAACTTTATCAGATCAAGGCGCTCAAATAAACAACATCTTGGAAGAAACCAGGCCGTATTTGGGGAAGAATACAGTCTGGTTTCTTCTGTGCTCCAGCACAAAAACTGAGACAGCCTTACCATTCAGAATACGGCGAGGCCGTCTTGTTTGGAGGACCCATTTCTGAGTGACAATTTGAGAGCATTTTCATCGTAATAGGAAACTGCCCCGCCGCTCTAACTTCGGCAGGGCAGTTTCCTGTATACACATATGTGCTATGGAAAAAGCATCTTCATCATAGCAGGAAAACCGGACGCATACAAGCCCCCCAGGGGGATGTTTTTATTCTACAATTTCACATTCAATAAAAACTGTAGTTGTCCGAATGTGTATATTCTTTCTGGACTGCCTGACTGCCTGCATAACCAAATCTGTCAAGTCCGCGCAGCAGGAGGCATCCATCC
>CAMWSZ010000417.1 GCA_947177005.1 uncultured Clostridia bacterium
TGATACGGCGACCACCGAGATCTACACGTAAGGAGTCGTCGGCAGCGGCAGAGGGGTATAAGAGACAGCGATTCTGCCGTAACCGATGATACCCATAGTTTTCCCGGCCAGCTCGACGAGGGGGTAATTCCAGAAGCAGTAGTCGGGGCATTTCGACCACTCGCCGTTATGGACGGCGCGGCTGTGTTCGCCCACATGGAGGCAGGTTTCGAGGAGCAGGGCCACCGCGAACTGTGCGACGGCCTGCGTGCCGTAATCGGGCACGTTGCACACAGGGATACCGCGTTCTCTTGCGGCCTGAATATCGACGATATTGAAGCCGGTGGCGAGGACGCCGATATAACGGACTGTGGGGCAGCGTTCGAGAACGGCGCGGGAGACAGGGGTTTTGTTGGTGAGGACAACGTCGCAGCCGCCGGTGCGGCGCACGATTTCGTCCTCATCATCAAGCGGGGTTCTGTCGTAGGCGGTGACAGTGCCCATTTGTTCAAAGCCCTCCCAGCTCAGGTCGCCGGGATTCAGGCAGTAGCCGTCCAGAATTACAATTTTCATAAGAATCCTCCTAAAAGAAGTCAGTGCTCCATATATACCACAATATAGTGATAATGTCAAATGAAGGGAAGAGAAAAACTTGCGGATGTTGTCGAAAAAGCGGGTGCCGGCCTAAAAAACAGCCCGCAGAGTCACACTTTTCGGGGCTGTTTTTTGGGCCGGGACTAATGGCGGTCCGTTCTGCATATGTATGATCGTCCGGCACTTCCAGGCATACAAGAGAAAAAGGCGGAAAAAATCTGCATTTTCTACGCAGGGCATTATCCCATTGACAAGATAGGAAATATCGATATAATGGATATGTATTCCAAGAGAAAAGAAAGGAGCTGACAGATTGAATGTAAATGAGGGGGTTGGCGCGGCCGCTGTCATTGAGGACGGGCTGAATGCAGCCGCCGGCGCCGCCTCTGCAATTATCGAGAACATCGACCCCCCGCAGACCGCCTCTGCATTTTCGGTATTTGTCAAGAGCCTGTGGGGCAAACTAACGACCGGTAAAGTGCTGTCGTCACTGATCGTGCTGCTGGTCTGCCTGCTGCTGGTGCGGGCGGCGACGGCACTGCTGCACAAGATTCTGAACCGCATGTCCTTGGACGTACGTGTGAAACGATATGCAGTTCAGGGCGTGAAAACGCTGCTGTATCTGCTGACAGTCATGATCGTGGCAGGGAGTCTGGGGATCGACATGTCCAGCCTGATCGCCATAGTCAGTGTGTTTGGACTGGCGGTATCGTTTGCGGTACAGGACACGCTGTCGAACATTGCGGGCGGGATCGTAATGTTGTTTGCGAAGCCGTTCGCGCTGGGGGACTACGTGGAGACCGACGACGGCGAGGGCACAGTAGCGGCCATTGGCTTGACCCACACCTGTATGGACACCTACGCGGGGCAGCGGGTGATGCTGCCCAACAGCAAGCTGTCGGCGGGGAA
This sequence comes from uncultured Clostridia bacterium, assembly GCA_947177005.1. Taxonomy (GTDB): domain Bacteria; phylum Bacillota; class Clostridia; order Oscillospirales; family Oscillospiraceae; genus Pelethomonas. The sequence continues at coordinate 1,483 of CAMWSZ010000417.1, forward strand.
GATTGTGAACTATACGGTGCTTGGGATACGCCGGGCGGACCACGCCATTGGGGTATCCTACGACTGTGATCCGGCGGCGGTAAAGGCGGCGTGTCTGAAAGCAGTGGCCCGCACACCAAACATACTGGCGGAGCCTGCGCCGCAGGCGGTGATCACTGCCTACAGGGACAGTGCAGTCGAGTATCACGTCCGGTTCTGGGCGAAGACGGCGGATTTCTGGGACGCGAATTTTGCTTCTTTGGAGAACATCTACCGGGTATTTGCGGAGGATGGCGTGAAGATAACATACAATCATATCAATGTCCATATAGTGGACCCAAAAAATACAAAAGAAAAGTGAACTGAGGATTTTATGCTGGATTTACAACCGATTTCCGCAGAAACTGCGGATATACTGCGAAAGTATTACGGGCAATGCACGTATCATCTGTGCGAATATTCTGTAGGCGTGAAGCTGATGTGGCAGGATCTGTGGCACTCACGGTATGCCGAGAGGAACGGCTGTCTGGTGATGCTCAACGAAACGGAACTGCTTGGACGGGTTTTTGACTATCCTGTACCGCTGCCCGGCGAGGGGGACATTGACGCCGCGCTGGACGAGATCGACAGGTGGTGCATTGCGGAGGGTGCCGCGCCCGCTTTTCACACGGTTCCGAAAGCGGAGCTGGGGCGTCTGACGGCCCGCTACCCCTATGTCAGCATCAGCAGCAGCCGTCTCTGGCAGGATTATATCTACAATGCCGGGGATCTGATGCAGTTTGCAGGCCGCCGGTACTCCGGCCAGCGAAACCACATCCACAAATTCCAGAAGCTGTATCCGGACGCCGTGTACCGTCCCCTAACGGAGGCGGACAGCGGAAAGATAGAGGCATTCTGGGAGGAGTTTCACAAGGTCTTCAATAAGGAGGACGCGGAGGCAAAGCATGAACTGTGCGCGGCCCGGAAGCTGATGCGGCTGGCAGGCCATGCGGACTGGGTACGGGCGGGCTGCATCGAGCTGGACGGCAAGCTGCTGGCTTTGTCTTTAGGGGAGGTCTGCGGGGACATGCTGGTCTGTCACATCGAGAAGGGCCTGCCCCAGTACACCGGGGTGTACCCGGCAATGGTGCAGTCCTTTGCGGCGGCCAACGCGGAGGGACTGCGGTGGATCAACCGTGAGGACGACGCGGGGGATCAGGGCCTGCGTACCAGCAAGACGCAGTATTTGCCGGCGGCAATGGGCGCAAAGAATTATGTGCAGGTCCGAAACGAGCTGGACGGCCTTGAGGAGATTCCCGTTTTAGAAAGCAAGCGTCTGACGCTGGACGCGATTACAGACAGGGACCGGGCGGTCTACAACCGTCTGTGTCTGGACGATGAACGCAACCGCTGGTGGGGCTACGACTACCGCAAGGACCTGAAGGGCGAACTGACGGACAGCTGGTTTTTGGATGTGGCACGGCATGATTTTCAAAACAAGCTGGCGGTCAACTTTGCGGTCCGCCTCAACGGGCACATGATCGGCGAGGCGGTACTGTACGAGTTTGACTGGCGAGGCGGTGCGGAGCTTGGGTGCCGGATCGTACCGGAGCTGTCCGGCTACGGCTACGGCACGGAGGCATTTCAATGCGTGGCGGAGTGGTCGCTGTACCGGCTGGGCCTGTACCGCCTGAAGGGAAAATGCTTCAAGGAAAACGCCGCGTCAAAACGGATGCTGGAATCCTGTATGCGGCCAAAGGGCGAGGACAATACCTATTTTTACTTTGAAAAGACAGTTTAAGCGGATTTCGGGGGCGGATTCGTCCCCGAAAAAAATTTGGAAATTTTTTTGAATTTGGGCTTGACATTTGGGAGAGCTTTTAGTATAATAACCCTTGTCGTTCGGGAGAAAAACAAAGCGCGGGAGCATAGCTCAGCTGGTTAGAGCACCTGCCTTACAAGCAGGGGGTCACTGGTTCGAGTCCAGTTGTTCCCACCA
>CAMWSZ010000418.1 GCA_947177005.1 uncultured Clostridia bacterium
AGCTTGGGGTCGATGATCTGGAAATAGATGACGGTGTCGATCTGCATGGTGACGTTGTCCTTGGTGATGACCGGCTGGGGTGCGAAATCAACAACCTGTTCCTTCAGGCTCACTTTTTTGGCTACCCGGTCCACAATAGGGAGCTTTACGTGCATCCCCACCCCCCAGGTTGCGCTGTACGCGCCCAGGCGTTCGATGACGTAGGCCCGGGACTGCTGGACGATATGGATGTTTGTGACCAGCAGGATCAGCAGGATCACGCCAATAGTAATCAATATATACGGCATATCCGTACCTCCTTTTCTCCTGCGGACGGCGGCCGCCGCCCGGGGTGCTTTCAGTATACCATATTCTCTCTCTGTTTTCCACTGTTATTTCAAAGTTTTCGTCAACCCGCAAAATTTCCGTTGCTATTTCCCTGCTCTGTTGCTATACTGTGGAATGAAAAGGGAGGGGTTTATAGAATGCTGATGATCGAATATCTCAACAGTCAGTTTTCCGTGTGGCAGAATCTGGATTTTTTCCTGCGGATTGTCGTTTCCTGCATCTGCGGGGCGTGTATTGGGTTTGAGCGGAGCAGGCGGTACAAGGAGGCGGGGATTCGAACCCATATCATTGTCTGCTTTGCGGCGGCGCTGATGATGATCGTATCGAAATACGGCTTTGCCGATCTGACCATGCCGGAGGGCGCGGCCTTCAACGGCACCCGCGGCGCGGACCCGGCCCGTATTGCGGCGCAGGTAGTCAGCGGCATCAGCTTTCTGGGAGCGGGGGTCATCTTCAAGCATGGCGTGTCCATTCGCGGCCTGACCACCGCCGCCGGTCTATGGGCAACGGCGGGCATTGGTCTGGCAATCGGGGCCGGACTGTACAGCGTCGGCATTTTCGCCACCGTCCTGATGCTGATTCTGCAAACCATTATGCACCGTTTTCTGGTCTACGCGGATTCGCTTATCAGCGGCCAGCTGCAATTCACGCTCCGGACCGAAGAGGAGCAGTTTATGACTGTTTTCCGGGCCTTTATTGAGGAACGGGGCATCTGGGCGGCGGAAAACAGGATTACATATCATGACGGCGGATTTGTTACCTATGAGATGTTTGTCCGGCTGCCCCGCAGGATGTACCTGAGCGATATCGACATGTACCTGAAAACAATAGGAGAGGTGCAGTCCATTAGCTTTGTCTCCGCAAACTGAAAAGAAATTCCCTGAAACAATGGCGTTTCAGGGAATTTCATCTGTCTGTGCCTGCCGGAGCTGCCGCTCTTTTTCCGCAAAATGCTGGTCATAGGTAGCGATTTTATGGTCAAGACGCTCCAGAGACTGCCGCATCTCCTCCATTCGGGCGGCCAGCAGTTCCCGCTGCTCCAACAGCAGGGCTTTTCGGGCCTCAATGGTTTCGCTGCCCTGATGGAACAATTTGACATATTCGATCAGCGCGTCGATATGTACCCCGGCGGCGCGCAGGCATTTCATCAGCTCGATCCAGCCGCAGGACTCCTCGTTATAGTCCCGGAAACCGCCCTTTGTGCGGGGGACCGGCGGAATCAGGCCGATACGTTCGTAATAGCGCAGGGTATCCGGGGAGAGCTCGTATTTCCGGCTGACTTCCGCAATGGTCACGGCGGTTACCTCCTTTGATGCTGGTTTGTTCAGGAAGAAGTATAACATCTGGAGTGGGCTCCATGTCAAGAGGAAAAAATAATGGAAAAACGGAACGCCCCGGAGCCGCAGGGCCCCGGGGATTCTGATTCATTGTTTCAGGGACGGATCACAGCAGGCTCTTTTCATCGGACTTGCTGAACAGATTCACGACGCTGCTGGGGAAGTGGACATGAACCTTGGAGCCGTATTTGAGGTTGTTCTGCTGATCGTTGGACAGGTCCAGGGTGGGTTGGATGACAATCGCATCCTTGCCGGAAATATTGACGTGCATATGAATGGTGCTGCCCATAAGCTCGGTGACGTCCACCGTAGCGGACAGGCAGTTCTCATCGTTGGGGCCGCACAGCTCCAGGTGGTCGGGACGGACGCCCAGGGTAACGTCCTGCGGCGCGGTGTTCCGGCTCTTGAGGGTGCTCTGCATGTTAGCGGGCAGTTCGACACGGGCGCCGTACACGCTGACATAGTAGCCCTTGCCGTCTTTTTCCAGCTTGGCGTCAAAGAAGTTCATCATCGGGGTGCCGATGAAGCCGGCCACGAACAGGTTGGCGGGGTGATCGAACACCTGCTGGGGCGTACCGATCTGCTGGATGAAGCCGTCACGCATGATAACGATACGGTCGCCCAGGGTCATAGCCTCGGTCTGGTCGTGGGTAACATAGATGAAGGTGGTATGGATTTTTTTGCGCAGCTTGAGGATCTCGGCGCGCATCTGGTTACGGAGCTTGGCGTCCAGGTTGGACAGAGGTTCGTCCATCAGGAACACCTTGGGCTCACGGACGATAGCGCGGCCGATAGCGACACGCTGGCGCTGGCCGCCGGACAGAGCCTTGGGCTTTCTCTCCAGGTACTGGGTGATGCCCAGGATTTCGGCCGCCTCTTTCACCTTGCGGTCGATCTCATCCTTGGGGACCTTTTTCAGCTTCAGGGAGAAGGCCATATTGTCATAGACGGTCATGTGGGGGTACAGGGCGTAGCTCTGGAAGACCATGGCGATATCGCGGTCCTTGGGGGCCACATCGTTGACGACCTTGCCGTCGATAATGAGCTGGCCCGCGCTGATCTCTTCCAGACCGGCCACCATGCGCAGGGTGGTGGATTTGCCGCAGCCGGAGGGGCCGACGAGGACGATAAATTCCTGATCCGCGATGTCCAGGTTAAATTCCTGCACCGCGACAACGCCTTCAGCGGTAATCTGGAGATTTACCTTCTTCTCTTCAGCCGGAGCAGCGCCCTTTTTCTTCTTTTTCTTCTCATCTGTGCTGTGGGGATAGATCTTCTTGACGCCTTTGAGGGTAACAGTTGCCATGCTTTGGGCGTTAGCGAGCCTGCCTCCGCAAGGACTCGCCTCGGCGTGACGGAGCGGACCCGTCGCGCCTTTACGGCAGGTCTCCACACTGCCGCACCGCACGCCTACGCGGATTACATCCTTTCTTGTCAGTCTGCCAAGTCATTTTGTGGAGTGACAGGGCAGCTCGTGATAATAGCGCCCACGCACAGCACGGGCTGATTGTAGAATAATCTATATTATTTCCTTTGTCAAGGAAGGCGGTACAATTTCGGGAATTTGTTAAAGAATTCACGCCTTTTTCTGTGCGTTTTGCCGAAGGCTTTTTACTCATACCGCAGGGCTTCGATGGGGTCCAGCTTGGCGGCCTTGTTGGCGGGGTAGTAGCCGAAGAAGATACCAATTGCCATGGAAAAGCCTACCGCCAGGGCGATGGAGCTGAGGGTGGGGTAACAGGGCTCTCCGAGCAGGTTGCTGCCTATGT
>CAMWSZ010000419.1 GCA_947177005.1 uncultured Clostridia bacterium
CGTCCGGAGGCCACCTGCTTGATGGCGGAACAGCGCTCTCCGCTCAGCCGGTCCGAAGACTCGCCGCCCTCGCCGGAGTTGGACTTGCCGCCGATATGGTTCATCGCGGCGGCCATGCACTCGTGGGCTTCCTGGGAAATGGAACCGTAGCTCATAGCGCCGGTTTTGAAGCGTTTGACAATGCTCTCCACGGGCTCCACCTCGTCAATGGGGATACCGCCGTTTTCTGGGTAACGGAATCCCAGCAGGCCCCGGAGCGTATGAGGTTTATCGGCAAAATCCACAAGGGCTGTGTACTCCTTAAAGGTATCGTAGCTGCCCTCCCGCGCGGCCTTTTGCAGCAGAAGGATGGTTCGTGGATTATACATATGGTCCTCTTTATCCGGACCAGACCGCAGCTTGTGGTTGCCCATAGAATCCAGCGTCGGGTCAAAGCCCAGCCCCAGGGGGTCGAACGCCTGGCTGTGGTTCCACTCTACCCCTTCTCCGATCTCCTTGAGACCCACGCCTTCCACCCGGCTGATGGTGTTGGTAAAATACTTGTCTACTGTAACCCGGTTGATGCCCACACACTCGAAAATTTGGGCAGACTGGTAGGACTGGATGGTGGAAATGCCCATTTTAGAAGCAATTTTTACAATGCCGTGGAGAATGGCGCTGTTGTAATCGCTGACCGCCGCGCCTTTGTCCTTGTACAGCATCCCGCGCTCCACCAGCTCCTCCACACACTCCTGCGCCAGATAGGGATTGATGGCCTGTGCCCCATATCCCAGAAGAGTGGCGAAGTGGTGGACGTCTCTCGGCTCCGCGCTCTCCAGAATCATGGAAATGGCGGTGCGCTTTTTGGTGCGGACCAGGTACTGCTCCAGAGTGCTGACCGCCAGCAGTGAAGGAATCGCCATATGGTTCTCATCCACGCCCCGGTCAGACAGGATCAGGATATTGGCTCCCTTTTTATAGGCCCGGTCTACATTGACCACCAGCCTGTCTAAAGCGTTCTCCAGGGGCGACCCCTTGTAGTACAGCAGGGAAACGGTCTCTACATGGAAACCAGGGCGGTCCATGTAACGAATTTTCATCATATCCACAGAAGTCAGGATGGGATTGTGAATTTGCAAAACGGTGCAGTTGGACGACTTTTCCTCCAGCAAATTGCCGCTGGGTCCCACATAGACCGTAGTATCTGTAACGATCTCCTCTCGAATAGCGTCAATAGGGGGATTGGTTACTTGTGCGAAAAGCTGCTTAAAATAGTTGAACAGGGGCTGATGCCGTTCACTGAGGACTGCCAGGGGCGTATCTACCCCCATTGCGGAAGTCGGTTCTAGACCGTCCCGTGCCATCGGCAGGACGGAATCCTTGATTTCCTCGTAGGTATAGCCGAACGCCTTGTACAGCCGGTCCCGGACAGTCTGGGGGTGCGTCTCCACCCGCCGGTTGGGAATCGGCAGTTCCTCCAGGCGGACTAAGTTGGCATCCAGCCACTCGCCGTAGGGACGGCGGACGGCATAGGCGCGTTTGATTTCGCTGTCGTCTACCAGACGGCCCTGACGCAAGTCCGCCAGCAGCATCCGTCCTGGCTGGAGCCTGGATTTCTTCACAATTTTCTCCGGCGGCACATCCAGCACGCCGACCTCGGAGGACAAGATCAGCCGCTCATCCTCGGTGAGATACCAGCGGCAGGGCCGGAGACCGTTTCGGTCCAGCACCGCGCCTACCGTGTCTCCGTCAGAAAAGACGATAGCGGCGGGACCGTCCCATGGTTCCATCATCGTGGCGTAATAGTGGTAGAAGTCCCGTTTCTCACGGTCCATGCACTTATCATTCGCCCAGGGTTCGGGAATGCACATCATGACGGCCTGGGGCAGTTCCACACCGTTCATCATCAGAAACTCCAGCGTATTGTCCAACATGGCGCTGTCGCTGCCCTGCTGGTCTACCACAGGCAGGATTTTATCCATATCATCGTCCATGATCGGGGAGAAAATGGTTTCCTCCCGTGCCAGCATACGGTCAACATTGCCGCGGATGGTATTGATCTCCCCGTTGTGGAGAATATACCGGTTTGGATGGGCACGTTCCCAAGAGGGCGTTGTGTTGGTGGAGAACCGGGAGTGGACTAACGCTATGGCGCTCTCGCAGTCAGGGTTCGTCAGGTCAGAATAGAACTGCCGCAGCTGTCCCACCAAGAACATACCTTTGTAAACAATTGTCCGGCTGGAGAAGGAGGGAATATAGGTGTTGACGTTGGACTGCTCGAAGACCCGCCGAATGACGTACAGCCGGCGGTCGAAGTCCAGTCCCTGCGCACAATCTGTGGGGCGTTTCACAAAACACTGGCAGATGCAGGGCATACAGTTTCTGGCCGTATCTCCCAGCACCTCCGGATGAATGGGCACATCCCGCCAGCCCAGAAACTCCATGCCCTCTTTTGCCACGATGATTTCCAGCATTTTTTTCGCTTGGGCGCGTTTGAGCTTGTCCTGCGGGAAGAAGAACATCCCGACGCCATAGTCCCGTTCTTCTCCGAGGGATATTTCCAGTTCCGACGCTGCCCGTTTCATCAGCTTATGAGGGATCTGCATCAGCAGTCCCACGCCGTCGCCAGTTTCACCGGCAGCGTCTTTACCGGCCCGGTGTTCCAGCTTCTCTACGATTTTCAGGGCGCTGTCCACATTCTCATAGGACTTGCGGCCCTTTAGGTCCACCACCGCGCCAATGCCGCAGGCGTCGTGTTCAAAACGTGGATTGTATAATGGTGAAGTATAGGTCATAAGAAACACTCCGTTTCTATTGGGTTATAGAAGAATTTATGCAATGGCAGATGTTTTTACAGGTTATACGAATCAATCACCCACTGGGCCGCCTCTGCCATCTTTATGCTGTTGTCCATACTGCGCTTGCGCAGATACTGGTGAGCTTCTTCCTCACTCATGCGGTTGACATCCATCAGCAGTTCCTTCGCCCGGCGAATCACACGCTGATCCTCCTCTTTTCGCCGGGAAGCCGGACGGCGCAGATGCGCGCTTTCAAAGTCCAAAAGCAGCTGGAGTGAAGCAAAGAAGTCAACACGGGTGACGGGCAGAGCCAGCTTATAGAGATTTTCTCCGCCGCAAAGCTCCAAATAGGACGCCTTTGCCAGTACCAGCAATACCGCAGTTCCCCGCAGGTCTGCGGCCAGGGCATCTGCTGTCATATCACGCAGCTGGAAACCGCAGATCACGGCAGCACTGCCCATCTGACGGGCATGACGTATCACCTCAGCGCCTGATGCGTAGACGGCCGCCGCTTTCCAACCCTCTGATGCAAGCAGCCGTATCATTTTCTGCCGGATGTCCTCGCTGGTAAAAGCAACAATAATGCGTTCCATTTGTCTCCACGTATAATAAAAACCATCCTGAAAGGGGTGGTTTTTATTATGCCTCCTTTCTC
>CAMWSZ010000420.1 GCA_947177005.1 uncultured Clostridia bacterium
ATCCAACAAGCTCTCGACTCGGTTACTCCTTCTGATTGTCATGCCTCGTTTGCCTACTCTGCTTACTGATTATTTTTTCGCCGATTGCTATAGACAGCGCTGTATGAAGTGGCAAAGACATTGAATGCAGAAGGGATAGAAATACAAATCTTTCAGATCGGAAAAGTGCCAGTACGCGGCTATGCTGAATGTGATTATGCCCACCACATACCGGAGGTTTCCCCAAAGAGTGCGCAGCTCTTTACCATATTCACAGCGTGCCACAGACCTTCCATTCGATTCATCAGGCTGTCCTCATGCTCAATGCTAATGGTCCCGTTATAGCCGGTTTTCCGGAGCTCAGAGAAAATATCCTTCCAATAGCTTGCATCATTGCCATAGCCTACTGTGCGGAAAATCCAGGAGCGGTGCTCCTCGTCGCTGTAATGTTTGGTATCCAGCACCCCGTTTATGGCCGTGTTATATTTGTCAATACGCACATCCTTGGCATGGACGTGATAAATCATACCCTTAAACGCACGGATGACCGCAACCGGATCCATGTCCTGCCACAGCAGATGACTCGGATCAAAATTGACGCCGATTTCCGAACCTGCCGCGTCCCGCAGACGCTTGAGTGTATCCACATTATAGACACAGAAGCCGGGATGCAGTTCCAGGGCGATTTTACTCACGCCGCAGTCCCCGGCAATTCTGACAAAATCTTTCCAGTAGGGAATCAGCACCTTATCCCATTGGTATTTCAAAATTTCCAGATTGTCATCCGGCCAGGCGCAGGTCACCCAGTTGGGATAGCGGGAACCTTCGCTGTCACCGGGGCAGCCGGAAAAGCAGGTGATCGTGTCGATTCCCAGCTTTTCCGCCAGGCGGACGGTATTATACATATCCTCGTGATACTCTTCTGCCTTAGCGGCATTGGGATGTACCGGGTTTCCGTGGCAGGAAAGCGCGCTGATGGTCAATCCGGAGTCCTGCACAGTCTGACGGAATTCTGTCAGCGCGGCAGGGTTTACCAGCAGATACCCTGGGTCCACATGGGCTTTCCCGGCAAATCCACCGCAGCCCGGCTCGATTTGCTCAATGCCCAGCTCTTTGAAAATCTTCAGTGCCTCAGCAAGCGGCTTGTCCTGAAGTACATTCGCTACAACGCCAATTTTCATCATTACCTCCTCAGTCAATGGCAACCCACCTGCCGGTGTGTGCGCTCTCATACAGCGCATCGCAGATTTTCATCATATGCAGCCCATCTTCAAAGGTAGCAAAGGGATTTGCGTTTTTTTCGCCGCGAATCGCCCCATAGATGGCAGTGAAATTCTGCTTAAAGGCGTCAGGGAATCCCTCCGCATGGCCGCCGGGATAGCTGATGACAGAAGCGGTATCCCTGTCTACCAGGGAGGGGTCCTTGGTCAGCAGGCCGTTGGGGCCATCCCGGTGGCCGATGAGCAGGTCGTTGACCTTCTCATTATCCCACTCCAGCGACTGCTCGGTACCTGCCACCTGAAGCACGGTCTGGTTTTTCTTGCCAGAGAATACGGCGGAGAAGGTTGCCGTGCCCACCGCGCCGCCGTCAAAGCGGAGCAGGACACAGGAAAAGTCTTCGGTATCAATATCCACATCCTTGGGGCCGTTATCGGTCATCTGCGTGCGCTGGGGATAAATGGTCTTGAACTCCGCAAAGACCTCTGTCACCTTCTGCCCAGTAACATATTCTGCCAGATCGATCCAATGGGAGCCCAGATCCGCTGTGGCTCTGGTCTTGCCGCACTGAGCGGACAGGAGTTTCCAGCTGAAATCGGTCTTGTGCTGCAGCCAGTCCTGGAGGTAGCCACCTTGGACATGGTAAACTTGGCCCAGCTCGCCATCCTGCACCATGCGGCGCATACGATAAGGAATGGGATAGTAGCGATTGTGAAAATTCAGTGCGCCCACCAGACCGCTGCTGCGGATGGCATTCACCATGGTCTTGGCTTCTTCCGCATTCCTTGCCATAGGCTTTTCACATACGACGTTGATACCGCGTTCGATGGCCGCCATGACGACTTCCTTATGCATACTGTTCGGGGTACAGACGTGGATACAATCGGGTTTGCACACATCCATCATTTCACGGTAGTCCGCAAAACCCGCGGGAACACCCAGCCGCTGCGCTTTTTCCTCAGCGTCAGAGGGACTTGCAATGGCTGCCACATCTACATAGGGAACGCGGCGAAGCGCTTCCACATGAGCGGCTCCAATGAATCCAATACCGACGACGGCAGCTTTTAAGTGTTTCATAATATTCCTCCCTCATAAGGCAATTGCAATAGCCCCCATCAGGGCCGCTTCATAGCCCAGGGCTGTGGGAAGGATCTTCACATCCTTCATCTGGGCAAAGGTATACTGTTCCAACGATTTGCGGATCCCCGGCATCAGCAGGTCCAGGGACGCGGAAACACCGCCGCCAATGATCACCGCATCCGGATCAAGGATGTTGGTATAGCAGGCAATGCCTCTGCCGAGATATTCCCCTACCTGACAGAAGATCGCCTGCGCAGTCTCATTGCCGCTTTTCGCCAGCTTTGCACAGGAGACGCCCGAGGGAGACTCCTGCAAAGCTTCAAAGGCTGCGTCGAATGCGAGATCTTTCTGAACCTGCTCTTTAATCAGCCGGTTCAGCGCGGTGCCGGAGCCGTGCGCTTCCAGGCAGCCGTATTCTCCGCAGGGACAGAGTTGGGGAGAGACGTACTCTACTTTAATATGGCCGAACTCGCCCGCGTAGCCGTGAGCGCCGCGGAGCAGCTTACCGTCACAAACCACAGCGCCGCCCACACCGGTGGAGACTGTCATCCAGCCAAAACTCCTGAACTGCTTTCCCAAGCCAAATTTCAGTTCGCCTATTGCGCAGGAATTGACATCATTCTCGCAAACGATGCGGTCGATTTGCAGCTTGCGGGACAGATGTTCCTTTACAGGTATATTGTTCCATCCGGCGTAAACTGCCCGGATCAGGATGCCCTTTTCGCAGTCCACAAGCCCCGGCAGGTTCACGCCGATACCGGAAATCTCTCCGGGGGCGATCCCTCGGTTTTCCAGAAATCCCTGAAAGATTTCACAGCACTGATCGAGGTGCTTCAGGCAGTCCGAGGTATCCGTGGGAAATTGCAGCTTCTCATAGACTTTACCGGTCTCATCGGCCAGGGCCACGATGGTTTTGGTCCCCCCGATATCAAAAGCTCCAACGAACATGACGCTTACCCCTGTGCGCTCTCAATCGCACGCTTCATATCCTGGGAAATCGCGTGCTCCAGGATCAAGTGGATATCCTCCACGACGCCGTAGTTCTTGGAATTCAGAACGATAGCGAAATCGGACAGTCCGATCAGGCTTCCGTTGTAGTCACCGACGATGCAGACCGTCTTGGCGCCGGTTTCCCCGGCGAATTTCTGGGCTTCC
>CAMWSZ010000421.1 GCA_947177005.1 uncultured Clostridia bacterium
AGTTTATTATTTCTTCACAATTTCCCGACGAAAGGGCCTATAGCTGCAAAAACAACCGCATTTCTTCGATTGCTTTCCACAACACCCCCAAAAATCTGATAGGGGATGCTGTAGAAAGCAGTCGAAGAAAAAAAGAGGTGCGAACAGCCACAAGACTGTTCGCACATTCTGTAAAATATCAGAATATTTTGTTGTCAGAATCCTAAAACGGACTTGATTTGGGGGCTTAAAAGGGCCGCTTCATAGCATCCTCACCTGCCAATGGCGATGAAAAGAGGGCTGTCTAATAATATTTCTATAAAAATAAATGCCAAGCATTCAAAGTGCCTGGCATTTATTGCATATTTGAGTTGACGGAAACGCAAAAATACAGTTAAATTACATCATATACAGGAACGGATATTAACTGAAACTACAAGCTATAAATGGGCCAATCTCATGTCGAAAAAGATAGCCAGTATATAGTTTTATTTGTTCCGCCAAGGTGTCCTGCAAGGGTGTACCTTAATCTTTGACAAACAACGAACAAATTCCTGTTTTATGAAAATAAGCAATCAATTTCTCCAAGTCGTTCCTCGTGGTAGAGGAATCCTTCGCCAGACAATCCAGACACAAAAACTGATTGGCTCCGCGAAATACTATCTTTCTATATAGGGCTATTTCATCTCCTGTTATCTTCGCATCGCAACGCATACACCTTCGCTGCATCCTACCGCTCCACAACTTTGCAACGGTAGATCCTGCTGCCATGCGATGGAACCTCAACAGAAAAATATTCCTGCTGCAATCCCAACTCCTGGTGAGTCAAGCAGTCGTGAAAGAGCATTGCCTGACCGAACGCTGCGGAAAGTCCTATATCCCAGAAATTCAACTGAACATTGGAAGCCGTATCGCTGAAGTTGAAAAATCCAAGAGCAAAGTCTCCATTTTGCAGATGCTTGACCAGGATAAATGCGTCCGGGTTGGGATAGGTGGACAGCTGATAGCAGCTTCGACACTCAGGATCTTGATTGATAGCGATCAAGTCTTTGTTTGTCAAAATCGTCTTGGTTTGTCCGGTCATGGAGCGGATGTCACAGCCGATGATTAACGGCGATCCCATCATTGCCCACAAAGCGAAATGAGTTTGGTATTCTTCATCTGTGCAGCCGCCAATAGAGATAAACGGATTCATCCCTTTGCCATACATTCCCACCACGAGCATATCCATGTCATTGAAGCAATCTGGCCCTTGGAAACACTGGTTTTCTAGTTGAGAACGGACGATCTTTTCAATAGAACTCCAGGAATCCTGAATGTCTCCGGTAGACCGATAGGTGTGCGCTCCAGTGGAGCGAATCCAACGCCAGACATCCTCCGTTCCCCACTGGCAGGCGGCAAATACAATATCCCTCCCACAGTTTTTCAGCGCAACCCCCATGCGCCGGTACAACATCGGGTCCGCCTGGGAACAAGGCTTGTAGCAGTTGTCATATTTCAGATAGTCCACGCCCCACTCCGCGAATTGCTTTGCATCGGAGAACTCATGCTCAAAGCTGCCGGGATACGCCGCACAGGTCAAAGTCCCGCAGCAGGAATACATTCCGAATTTCAGACCTTTTGCATGGATATAATCTGACAGGGATTTCATACCGCTGGGAAATTTCTCCGGATCAGGCACCAGTCTGCCGTTATGAGCGCGCTGCTTCAGAGACCAGCAATCATCAATAATTAGATATTGATAACCGGCAGCCAGCAGTCCCTCTGTCACCATAACATCCGCAGTTGTGCGAATCAGCTCCTCGTTGATGTTTTCGCTGAATGTGTTCCAGGAATTCCAGCCCATTGGCGGAGTAGCGACGAGCGTTTTGTTATTCATACATTGTATAATTCCCTTAATTTGACATATTTACAATACAGGTCCTTTTAGTCCTGCGGACTGTCATCCTCCGTGAAGGATTCTCCCGCTATTTGATCATAATAGTCAAATATTTTTAACACAATGCGATCCTGAATACACGCAACCAAAGAACAACCTATCACCAGGAAACAGACGATGCAGATCAGAAAGACAGAGGTTGGCCCATATAGCGTCAGCAGAAGCGGCAGAATCACTGTGGCTCCGAGCAATATCGTTTTAGGCAGCTGCCGGATGGCCATCAACAGAGCATTTTGGAGATTTTTCCGAATTGTGTTGCTATACCGACTCTGAATTTGGAAGATATACAGCAATACAAACAGATATAGAATACTGAAAAAGCCTAAAAGACACCTCATCAGGAGACCACCTGTGCCTACCTGGGCGGCAATCAACGAATCCACATATAGAAATCCACCCCCGACCAACAGCAAAAGCCATGTCAGTGTCGCCTGTGGGAAATTGGACTTGAGAGCTTGGAAAAATCCCTTGATTACGGACGGATCGTCTCCATTAGCAATCTTCATAGTCATGGTATGCAGCGCGGTACAGCTCGCACCAATGGTAATAACAGGCAGACAGCAAAGCAAAAATATGATATTTAACGCAATCAGATCAAACAGTTTTGTCATTGCCTCGGTAAAGGGGGAATCCATACGGAATATCCGTCCCATAAAATCACTCCTTATCGCAGCGTGTAATATGAATCTGCCAGCTCTGGTAGTTCCGCCACGCCGGCGGAATTGGCATCCCGCCATTTTTCAGAGCTGCACCGGAAACAGGTACGTCTTCACGGAAGTTTGGGAATCCATGTAACAGCTCAGACGCTGTGCCACATGATTTCACATAATAGAGTGCATCATCTGCCAGTCCCAACACCTTCACATACGGTACAGCCGCGTTTGGCTCCACATGGTTATATACCGCGCTGAGCAAAGCCTCACTGCCATCCTCACTGGCAAACTCCCACACCGAGCAGCCGTTCTCCGGGGCGTACAGCCGGTAGTAATCACCGTACTGAATCAGATCGTAGAATCTCTGGAAAAGCGCAATCTGCTCTCTGATCTCATCTTTTTCGATATCGGTCAGTTTTGTCACATCCAGTTCATACCCAAACGTACCAGCCATAGCAACGCACCCTCGTGTCGCCAGAGGTGTAACACGGCCAGTCTGATGATTTGGGACAGCGGAGACGTGCGCTCCCATCGTGGAGACGGGATAACCGAAAGATGTGCCGTATTGAATGTCCAGGCGGCTGATTGCATCACTATTATCGCTGCACCAAATCTGCGGGGTATAGTAGAGCATACCAGCGTCGAACCGTCCGCCGCCGCCGCAGCATCCTTCAAACAAAACGTGTGGAAAGGCCCGTGTCAGCGTTTCCAGGACGTGATAAAGGCCCAGAATATAGCGGTGGGAAAATTCTCCCTGATGGGCGGCATCCAAGGCGGCGCTGTACTTATCGCAGATGCTGCGGTTCATGTCCCATTTGACATAGCTGATGGGAGCGTCAGAGAGTATATCGCTCATCCGTT
>CAMWSZ010000422.1 GCA_947177005.1 uncultured Clostridia bacterium
GTATCATATTTCCGGTTCATGCGTTTCAGTGTTGTATTGCACCCCGATTGCAGCGACAGATGAAAATGAGGGCACAGATTTTTCAAAACGGCGGCCCTCCTGCAAAATTCCTCCGTAATGGTCCGCGGCTCCAGCGAACCCAGCCGGACCCGTACCCCCTCCGCGGCATGGCACACCGCCTCGATCAGATCAATCAGTTCCGACCCGTCCCGGAAATCCTTCCCCCACGACGAAATCTCGATTCCGGTAATCACCAGTTCCCGGTATCCCTCCTCTTTCAGACGCCGCGCATCTGCCGCCGCCTGCTCCAGCGGCAGCGACCGTACCGGCCCGCGGGCATAGGGAATGATGCAATAGCTGCAAAAATTGGCGCAGCCGTCCTCAACCTTCAGCATCGCTCTTGTGCGCGCTGCAAGACCGCCTGCGGGAAGGGCTTCAAACGTCCGGCGCTTCATGGCCTGGTCCACGAGCATGACAGGCCCGGCGTCCCTGACCGCCTGCTCCACCAGCGTCAGAAACTGCATCCGGTCCCCAGTGCCGGAGATCAGGTCCACATCCAGCTTTTTTACTTCCTCCGGTTTTGTCTGCGCGTAGCATCCGCAGACCGCAACGACGGCATTCGGATTCTGCTTTCTGGCACGGCGGATCATCTGCCTCGACTTTTTGTCGCTTATGGCAGTCACGGTACAGGTGTTGATAATGTAGACGTCCGCGGCGTCCTCGAACGGCACAAGCGTATAGCCTCTGGCACACAATTCCCGTTCCATTGCCTGCGTTTCGTACTGATTGACTTTACAGCCCAATGTAAAGATCGCGGCTTTCATTCCCCGGCCTCCCTTGCAAAAGAAAATGAAGTATGCTATAATAAAAAATTGACTTTCCGGATACGGGCGCTTACTGCAAACGGCCCGATACGGTTATTATAATATAGAAAACGCAGCACAGCAAGGAGAAATTTATGCACTACTTAGATCATGCCGCCACTACGCCGGTTCCGCAGGAAGTGGCGCAGGCCATGGCCGGGGTCCTGACAAACGCCTTCGGCAATCCGTCCGCACAATATACGCTTGGGCGTCAGGCCAAGGCTTTGGTAGAAGACAGCCGCGCCGTGACGGCCAAGGCCCTGGGCTGCAAACCCGAACAGATCTGTTTCACCTCCTGCGGCACCGAGGGCGACAACTGGGCCATTCATGCGGCGCTGCATCAAAACCGCCGCGTCGGGAAACACATTGTCACGACGGCCACGGAACACAGTGCGGTTATGCAGTGCGTCAAACAGCTGGAGCAGGCGGGATATCCCGTCACATGGCTGAAACCAGACGCAAACGGACGCATCACAGCGCAGCAGGCCGTGGATGCTCTGCGGGAGGATACGGCGCTGGTGTCCATTATGCTGGTGAACAACGAGACCGGCGTGCGGTATCCGGTGGAAGAGATTGCCGCGCTTTTAAAAGGCCGCCCAACACTGCTGCATACAGACGCGGTGCAGGGCTTTATGAAGGTCCCCTTCACCGCCGCTTCTCTGGGCGCGGATTACATCACCGTTTCCGCCCATAAAATCGGGGGACCAAAGGGGATCGGTGCGCTGTATATTGGCGGCAAGGCAAAAAATACGAAACCAATGCTTTACGGCGGCGGTCAGGAGTCCGGCCTTCGCCCCGGTACGGAACCCACCGCCCAAATCGCAGGTTTTGCAAAAGCAATCGAGCTGCGCCTGGAACGGCTGGAGGAAATACAGCGTCATATGGCTGCCTGCAAAACCTACGCCCTGGAACGCCTGCAAACCATTCCCGGCCTGCGCGTCATCGGGGCCGGAGACGCGCCCCATATCCTGTCTGTATCACTGCCCGGCTATCCCAGCCAGAATATTGTCAGCGAACTGAGCGAAAAGGAGATCTATATATCCGCCGGTTCAGCGTGCCACCGGGGGAAAATCAGCCACGTCCTGCGCGCAATGGGTCTGGACAAAAAGACCGCGGCAGGAACTGTCCGGGTCAGCTTCGGCCCCGAGACGGAGCTGTCTGATATCGACGCCCTGTATGACGCTCTCCTGGCGCACAAAACCACACGATTCCCCATGCTATAGAAAAAAGGAGGCTCCCATGCTCTCAGCGCTTCGCCGGGAACCCGGCTTTTACCGTCATCTGTTCACCCTCTCACTGCCTATGATCCTACAGAATCTGATCACAACCTCTCTCGGCTTTGCGGATACCTTTATGGTAGGACTGCTGGGCAATGCGGAGATGGCGGCGGTGACGGCGGCAAATATACCGATTTTTATTATACAGATCGTCATTTTTGGCTTTCAGAGCGGAATGGCGGTTCTGGTCAGCCAGTATTGGGGCCGTGGTGATACGGATCATATCAACCGCTGTTTCGGCGTAGCCCTGTACGCAGTCACCGTTTTTTCCACGCTCCTGGCTTTGACAACATTTCTATTCCCCGCGCAGGTACTGCGCTTGATTACGCCGAATCCGGATTTAATCCGTTTGGGACAGTCCTATATCCAGATTGTAGGCTTTTCGTACATCTTCAACGGCATCAGCAGCATCTACGCCGGACTGCACCGCAGTACAGAAAACCCGGCGTTTGGTACAATTTTGTTTGCGATTTCCATGTGTGTCAACACAACTCTTAACTATATCCTGATTTTCGGCAAATTCGGTGCCCCCGCCCTCGGCGTAACGGGCGCGGCGGCGGCGACGCTTACCTCCCGCATTGTAGAATTTATGGCAGCGCTGGCCTACAGCCTGCGCTGCAAGCGTCTGCCTCTCCGGTTCGGGTGCATTCTGCGTCCCGGACGCCGCGTCCTGCTGAACTTCCTGCACTATTCGACGCCGGTCATCTGCAACGAGACCCTCTGGAGCGTCGGGACCTCCCTGCTGACCGTCATTATGGGCCACATGGAAAACAGTCAGGACATGCTGGCGGCCTATGCCCTGGTGGGAAATATCGACAGACTTTCGACGGTGGTCTGTTTCGGGCTGGCGGCGTCAGCAGCGGTGATTGTCGGCAAGGAGATCGGGGAGGGCAGGCCCGCGGATCATGTCTATTCCGTCAGCCGCACGCTGCTGCTGTCGTCGATGATCGTGGGCTTTGTTGTATCGGCGGCCCTCCTGACGCTGCTGCCCACATTTTTCCGGCCAGTTCTGTTTTCGGTCTTCCAGCTCAGCGAGGGCGCGGTCTATGCCGCCTCCTGCATGTGCGTGCTGTATGCTGTGTCCATGCCGTTCCGCTCCTTCGACGTGACCAACATCACCGGTGTCCTCCGGGCAGGCGGCGACGCCCGTGTAGCCGCTTTGATCGACCTGGCGCCGCTGTGGCTGGCAGCGATCCCCCTAATGGCCCTTGCGGCTCTGGTGCTGGAAGCGCCGGTATGGGTTGTCTGCGTCAGTATGCAGGCGGAGAACGCGGTCAAATGCCCG
>CAMWSZ010000423.1 GCA_947177005.1 uncultured Clostridia bacterium
TGATGGACGCCAAAGTGTTCTGCGTCATAGCGAGGGGCATCATGGCAAAGATAATCACGCCATAGTCATGGGCCATTTGAATATTGGCGTCTGTCGCACCGATCAGCCGGAGCAGGCCGTCCCCCCACAGATAGGCAATAACAATCACCGCCACGCCGGAGAGGAAGGAACACAGAACGGCCCCGCCAACACTCTTGTGAATATCCTGTGTTTTCCCCTGTCCCAGGGATACGCTCAGCGCGGCGGCGGCGCCGTCACCGAAGAACAGGCTCAGGCCCCAGCCCACCACGGTAATGGGGAAGATCACGCCGGTTGCCGCGTTTCCCAGATACCCCACGCCGTTGCCGACAAAAATCTGGTCCACGATGTTGTAAAGGCAAGAGATAATCAGGGAGCAGATGCACGGGACCGCAAACTGCCGGAGCAGTTTGCCCACTCTTTCTGTGCCAAGGTAATTGCTGTTTTCCATAGTAACCTCCTTGATTTCAGGCAAAAAAACAGCACATGCTGACGCATGTGCCTATATCAACTGACAGCACACACCGCGCATCTGTACCGTGATCAGACTTACGCGCAAACGCGCCGCATGTGTCGTTGATTGCCTGTTAAGTTCATGGAACAGTATAGCATAAAAATCCGGATTTTCTCAAAGGACTTTTTGCACAAATTCCATGCAAAAATTTCACCACAGAAGTTATAAAAATGTCCATATACTACAAAATATCTGTCGAAACAGGACTGTTTTCAGCGGCCCCGGCAGTTAAATCTGACCGAGACTGTCCGCAATCCGGTTGATCTTATCCTTTAAGTGTTCCACCGTTTTTTGCATTGCGTCTCTGTCCAAATCCAGGTCCGTGGCGGACAGCTCCGCCAGCAGCAGCATTTTTTGGAGATTTCCGTCGATCTCACGCAGCTTTCTGTCGATCTCGTAGTCCGCAGCGTCCTGCGGAGAGGGAATATTTTCGTTTTCCGGCATATGGGCGGCACCATTCCTTTATTTTTAAGATAGGATAAGCATAGCACAGTCATATGAAAAAAGCAATCAATTTCATCCGGCAAAAAAGAAGATACGAACCAATATCGAAAAAATGGTTCGTATCTTTTTCTGTCTAATAGCCTGTCAGCCGAAGGAGAACCCGTTTGCATGGACGGAACAGCGCCAGCGCCATCACAAAATTCCCGGCGCAGTGAAGAACGTCGAAAGGAATGCTGGACACCCACCAGCTCAGGGCAAAGGTCCAGCCCTCCGCGGCCCAATAGGTCAGGGCGCACAGCGCCCCAAATCCAAGTCCAAAAGCACCGGATACAACCGCCCAGCCGGCTGGGGATTCCATTCGCCGCAGGAACCATGCCGCCAGAGCAAGCACCGCCCATACGTAAAGATAGCAGAACGACCAGTATCCGAGACCCCAGGTAGTGATTTCCAGCAGGACATAGATATACACGGGAATCAGCGCCTTCAGACCCAGCACGGAGACGTAAACGATAATCAGAAGGGACACCGGTTCAATGTTGGGGAAGGGGGCCATTGCCATTTTGGCAACAAACATCAGGGCCGCCAGCAGTCCCATTCTTGTGATGTCCTTCGTTCTTTCCAGCGCCGCTCTAGCCGTCATAGCCTACGGTCAGGGTCAGCTCATAGTGTTCGCCGTCTGCGATAGGAGTAGAGTCCGCGCCTGTGTTGAGCTTTTCGCCGTTTCTGGTGACCTGCCACCACTCCTGATTGTCCTCGTTGGCGGTCTCACCGTCTGCCGTGAGGATATAGAGACCATAAGCGCTTTGGTTGTCCTCCACCACGCCTTCGGACACCAGGACCGGCCCTAAATATTCCTCCTGTGTTTTCAGATTGAAATCCTTATTGCTGCCGTCCCCGTGGACGACTTCCACCGTGATCTGCTTTTCACCGGCAGTTCCTTTTGGGGACGCCGTGCGCCAGACCAGAAGCAGCACGACGATCACCGCCGCCAGACAGACGACGGCAATTCCGATTTTTTTGTGGGAGCCTCGAGATTTTTCCTGCATATTGACACCTTTTCCTTTCTTTTACACAAAAAAACCGCGGACATACAGAGATGACCACGGCAGCTTACAGTACGATCAAATCCTCGTGATCCGGAATATCGACGCAATATTCCTGTACTTTTCAGCCGGCAGGTTTCCTGACTTGTAAATCCACACATGCCCTCGCCTTCCCGATTTTCATCAGTGGCTGTCATTGCTGACATAGACGGCACATTCCTTACATACAGTGACGAGATCGCACAGGACTTTCACCTGTTTCCCTATTATCCGTTCCTCCTTTAGAGAGGTCCGGCACCGGCTGCGTTATTCAATTTGTGTGTCTACTATAACATCCTGAACATAATTTGTCAACAGGCAAACCAATTATTTGTACGGCAGTTTCATAAAATTTCCAGGAAAAGGTAGAGAAAGAGGAGGAGCTATGGTAGAATAAAGAAAAAACGGAGGGAACGGCGATGGAGGACATCACAATACGATTTGGAGTAATAGAGGATCCCCGGCATTCAGGATATGTGAGACATAAGTTGGAACACATACTGACGATTGTGATGTGTGCGGTATTATGCGGACTGGATAAGCTGGATGAAATCGTGGCGTATCAGGAAAATAATCAGGAAAATCTAAAGAAAGATTTCGGAATAGACAAATTTCCATCTAAATCAACCATTAGCCGGGTATTAAGTATAGTAGATGGAAAAGCAGTAGGAGAGGTCATCCTGGAGATGATGCGGGAGGGAATTGTCAGCAGAGGAGAAATCATAGCAGTAGATGGGAAAGCTATCCGGAGTACAGCTGAAAAAGGGAAACCGCATACAGCCCTGCAGATACTCAGCGCTTATCTGACGGAAAACGGAGTTACTTTAGGACAAAATTCTATCCATGAAAAGACGAATGAAATCCCGGTTTTTCAGGAGATGCTGGAGTACCTGGATGTTGAGGGAAAAGTGATTACAGCGGATGCGATGCACTGTCAGAAAGAAACTTGCCGTAAAATCAGAGAGAAAAGAGGAGACTATGTACTCGGACTGAAAAACAATCACCCTGCCTTTTGTTCGGATATCGCCCTGTATTTTTCCGACCAGCAGCTGCAAAAAGATATGGAATGTCATAAGACGCTGGAAAAGAACAGGAACCGGCTGGAGCGTCGCATCTGCCGCAAACTGACGGATCTGTCCTGGCTGGATTGCCGGGAGGAGTGGAAGGATCTGAACTGTGTGTTTTCTGTAGAGCGCATGGTAGAGACAAACGAAAAACGTACCTGCGAGACCAGTTATTATATCTCCAGTCTGGATGCCAGTGCAGAACGTCTCATGGAGATTGCACGGGAACATTGGAAAGTCGAGTCTCTGCACTGGATGCTTGATGTGACTTTTTCCGAAGATCATTGCCGTTTCTT
>CAMWSZ010000424.1 GCA_947177005.1 uncultured Clostridia bacterium
GCCATAAGGTCTTTGTTGTCCGTCCATGCAGGCAAATCAGGATCAATTTTAATGTGTGCGCTCTCAATGGCACGGCGTTTCATCTCGGTATCAGTCTTGGCGTAAATCTCAGTTGTCTCAACATGGACGTGGCCCAGAAAATCGCGGATATAGATGAGATTTACCCCTGCTTGCAGCATATGCATCGCCTTGGAATGTCTCAGAATATGCGGTGAAATTTTCTATGGCAGAGAAGGATTAACTTTTTTGGCAGCATCAAAATACTTTTTCAGGATGTAGGTAACACCTGCTCTGGTGAGCTTACCACGCTGGTGGTTCAGGAATAGTGGTTGGCCGGCCTTCTCCGGTTTGGACAAGTTATTATCAGCGAAATATACACGCAAGGCACTGGCGGTACTGGCCATAATGGGAACGAATCTGGTTTTGCAGCCCTTTCCGGTCAAAGTAACGGTTGGCGGCTTTTGCAGACGGACATCACGAACACGCAGATCACAGATTTCTTGGACTCTGGCCCCGGAATCATACATGAGACTGAGAAGAATCATATCACGTCTGCCATACTTGGATGAAGTATCTGTTTGCGAAAAAATACTTTGCACATCATCGGGCGAAAGATACGCAATCGTTGGTGCGGGCGCTTTCTTCGCTTTCAAATCCATAATTTTCTGAGATTCAAACAAATACTCAGGATGCTGTGTCCGCACATATCTGGCAAATGCTCGCAGAGCGGCCAAACGCTGGTTACGGGTCGCAGCGCTGCATCCCCGTTCTTGCTCTAACCAACGCAGAAAATCCGCAGTAAACTCAGCATTGAAATTTGCCAACGTAATTTTCTCAGGACGCAAATAGTATTCTGTTTCGGCAAATAAGAGCACCAGTTTGAATGTATCCCGGTAGGCCATGATTGTATTCTCAGATAATCCGAGCTGCCCTGGAAGATACATGGTGAGGTAAGAAGCCAAACACTGGGCAAAATCAGTCGTTTTCATCTGCGTTGCCCTCCATGCTGGGGATGATATACCCATACTTCTCCTCCATGAGCCGGGAAACCTCTGGGTATGCCTCAGCAGTCATCCGCAGATATTTCTCGGTTGCGGAAAAATCATTGTGTCCCAGATAAGCTGTCAGCCGGGGCAGCAAGGTAGTAGGATCAGACCCCTGCATCGTCCATCTTTGCAGGGAATAAACGCAGAATGTGTGTCTGAAATCATGAACCCGAGGGCCGTTCCCCTTTCCCCCGTGAGGAATTCCGGCTTTCCATAAAAGCTCACGAAAGATGTTGTAGATTGTTCGGACATCATAATGGCCTCCGTCTGGGGCGGCAAAAAACCAATCAGCCCCCAGCGGTCCAACAAGCCGGGTTTCTGCATAGGCGGTGCATACGGCTGTCAATTCGGCAGACATGGGAACATAGCGGGTCTTTCCAAATTTGCTGTTTCTTATTGTCAAAATTCCATGCTCCAAGTCCACGTCGCTGGCTAACAAATTGGTTGCCTCAGATACCCGCAGACCACAGCAATACAGCATCCTAAACAAGACTGGCATAATCAAATGCCGCCTGGGAGCGGTGGAGTGTGGCCGACAGATCATAGCATCCGCTGCTTCAAAAAAAGCCCGGATTTCTTTATGGGAGAAAATATATGGAACGAAACTTCTGTGCAGCTTCCCAATCTCATCCCGCCCAGGAACATAGGCAGGATAGCCCAACCGCTCCATATATTTGGCAAACTGGGAAATCAGCGAAAATCGGGCATATTGATTCCTGTCTGAATCGGTAGATTTTTTAGCAATCCATGCCTGTACAATTTCTTTGGGCAGCGTATCCTTCGGAAAATCAAAGGCAAGGGTAAACCGGGAAAACTCGCTCAATTTCTTAGCCTCAGTATTATAGAGACAGCCAACAGCACGTTTTTCTTGAATAAATCCTTCACAAACTGTTGCCAACGGACCGCTGTATAAATAGGTCTTTATTTCCGAACCGTCACGCATCTGTCAGCACCTCCTCAAGAGAAAGCGCACACTCGCGCAGGCCCTCAATGTCCACCTTCAAATATGGCGATGTAGAGGCATAGCTGGTATGGCCCATAACATTCGCAACCGTAGACAATGGTGTTCCTTGTTCCAGCATCCTCCGGGCCAGCGCATGACGCAGGGAGTGCATACCGCTTGCTGTACCGCGTTTTTTCTGTATCCCGCTTCGTACCCTATGCCGGTCTAAAATGCACCCAATGGAACCGGGCTGTATCTGTGTATATGGTGCGTTTACTGTCAGGAATACAAAGGGGGATTCTACACCGGGCCGTGCATACCTGATGTAATCAATAATGGCCCAGCCAACATCCCCCAGCAGTGGCTGCGTCACACGGTTTCCAGTCTTGTGCTGAATCAGTTCAAGTTCGTTCCGCTCCCATTTCAAACTGTCCAACCGCAGTTCAGAGACATCCGAGATCCGTAGGCCAAGCTCCACCACCAGCAGAATAATCGCGTAATCACGTTTCCCCGCAGGGCTTCCACGGTCTATTCCCTTGAGCAGCCGTTCCAAATCATCCTTTTCCCATAAAGCAGGTACATTCCGGTTCTTGGGCGCAATTACCTTTGGAACAGCAAAAGACCAATCATATTCCAGAATGCCGTTTTGCCACAAAAAGCGGAAATAGAATCGCAAGGTTGCTAACCGGTGCTTTGTGTAGACAGGAGATTCCCCTTGGAGTGATGCGGCATAATCTGAAATGATCTGTGCAGATATGTCATGGATTCCGGATATCTTCCGTGATGCCAGAAACTCATAGAATTGCCTGATATGGTAGATACGCAGCTTTTTTGTAGCTTCACTATTGTCCGCAGTTTGTACGGATTCGACATATGTGGTGATAATTTCTTTGTCGCCCAACTCCCAGCCACCGAGAATTTTGGCCTTCTTTGCGTAATTCCGCAGCACGGCTCCATACAGTTGGTATTCACCGATCCTGCGGACGCAGCGCATATGGGCTGACTCTGGACTTGTCAGCCAACGGTTTTCGGCAAATGGAAATCCAATCGTGTCGGCCAGATACCTCCGGCCCAATTCCTCGGTGAAATAATCCGCACCAGTTTTCTCTTGAACATAGCGGCTTAGCTGCTTCGCCTTCACACGAAACGTTGAAATGGTTGCCGGTGAGTACTGCATCCGCTCCATTTCCGAGATCACACATTCTGCTATCTGGCTTATCGTCTGCCTTTGTTCCATGATCTTCCTCCTTGATGTATTTCCGCTTTTGCTATTCAACATCATTATAAAAGATTATGGAAAGTTTTTCGCTTATCTATTCACTATACTTCAAGATTTCCGGAGGTGACTTTTCATTTTATATCTCTATTCATTATCCTTCCCACCTGTGAAACTGAAACAGCTTTATGCTATGCGTTGGGGTATTGAGA
>CAMWSZ010000425.1 GCA_947177005.1 uncultured Clostridia bacterium
CTCCCAGGAGCCGACTTTGGAGGATATGTTTATCCAGTACACGGGGAGGGGGCTGTCCTGATGTGGAAAGGAGTTTGCGCCTTGTTCAAAAAGGACTGCCGGATGCTGGCGTCGGGAAAATTCTTTCTGATGTCGATTGGCTTTCTGGTCCTCTACACGGCGTATGTGAACCTGGGCTATATCCGCTTTATGCAGATGCCGCCCTACAACGTGTATTTGTATGCCCCCGCCGGAACACAGACAGAAGTATCATCTTTTGTACATACCGTTTCATCAATGGAAGCCCTGAGCGAGGTTCTTCTGGCTGATACTAACGGCGTAGGGCTGGATGCCAGTTCAGAGAATGTACGGGTGGTGCTTTATGCGGGAGCAAAACACGTTGACCACCACCGGGCGGACTATGCGCTGTCCATGCTGCGGCCCTCGGACAGCAACGCCCCAGAGATTATCGGGACGAACACACCGGAGCAAAAAGCGCGGAAGGAGATCACTTGTGAACTGCTGTTTTTTGAATTGGCTGCTGTAGGATTTTTAGGAATTGCGGCTGTGCTGTTCAAGGAAAAGAGCATGGGCGTTATTCGTGTTCATGCCATTCTTCCATTGCAGAGAAACCTGTTTCTTCTGTCCAAGCTGGCAGTGTTCCTGCTTTCTGATCTTGTCTTTGCGGTACTGCTTACCTTGCTGAACGTAGGGGTTGCCGATGGACTGGCGTTGCTGCCTGCTGTTCTGTTGCAAACCGCTATTCTTTCCCTGATGATGGCTTTGGTGGGGCTGCTCTGTGCATTGCTGTTGAAAGACTTCCGGCAATTCACATTGGCCTATCTGATTATCGCCATTTTTGCGGCAACGCCTGTATTCTTGTCTGCAAACACATCGGTAAAGTTTGACTGGATAAATTTTCATCCATTCTATTACGTCTACATGGGACTGAAAAACGCTTACTTTGGGGCGGCAGTCTCACCGGTCTACTACATTGGCGCAGTATGTGCAATCGCGCTGCTGTTTCTGGCTGTGCAGCTTGCGTTCCGCCATGAAATGGGGAAGGAGGGGTGAGACGTGAAAGGATTGAAATACCAGTTAAAAAGTGTATTGAAAGATAAATTCTGTCTGATGACATTTCTGCTGCCTATCGTGGTTGCTGTAGCGCTGAACTTTATGGGCTCCATCGACCTGTCCAGCCTGGGAGAACATCACTTCGGCGTACTGGAAAACGACCTGTCCCCGGAGACGATTACATGGCTGGAGCGGTACGGTTCGGTGACATTCTATCAAGCGCGGTCGGAACTGATTGCCGCCATCCAGGAGCCGTCCACCAATGTCATAGGCGTGGAAACAGACGGGGCGAGTATCAAAACAACGATTGCTGGGGATGAACTGGACATCTTTCAACAAACGGCAGCTACACTCCCGGCTCTCTACGAACAGCGGGAGCACTTCAAACAAGTGGAAGTCCAGATATTGGAACGGCCTGACATCCTGGAAAGTTTTCAAGGCATTTTCATTCCTGCTGTGCTGATTGTTGCCATGTTCATGGGCTGTACGTTCAATGCTATGAATATTATCTCTGAAAAGGAGGATGGTGTGGCCTTTGTCAATGAGATCCTGCCCATGACGCCCAGCCAGTATATCTTGCAGAAAGTTGTAGTGGGATTTCTCTGCGGAAGTCTGTCCTCAATAGTAACAGCCATCATCTGTTTCCGGCTTTCCTGGCAGGATGTTTGGGTTATGCTGGTGCTGATCGTTCTGTCCTCCTTCGTGGCCGCACTGATTGGACTGTTTATTGGCAAGTTTTCTGAAAGCCTGATGGTAGGCGTGGTCTATATCAAAATCGTCATGCTGCTGTTTATTGCTGTGCCGATTGTATGCGCCTTAATAGGGGTAAGCGGGCCGCTGACTGTGATTTGTAATCTTGTGCCATCCCAGCCTGCCTTTGAAGGTATCATGGCCTTGTCCGGCGAAAGCATGGGGACAGCGATGAAAGATATTGGTGTTCTTGCAATTCACTGTATCGCATGGTTTATACTGTACGTTTTGATTTCTACCCATCAAAAAAAGCAAACAATTTGAAAAGCTGAAAATCGTCTGCCCAGCGGCGGAAAAGAAAAAAACGCTGCTGGGCAGGCCCATTTCGCATACACAAACTTAAATTTCCTTTGTGGCGGTTTTGATTTCTCAAAGCCGCCGCTTTTCTGTGTCTGCGCTGCCAAGTGAAAGCCCAGCGGCAATTAGGAGGATGCCGCTATGCTTTTCCAAGTTGACCGGCTCAACTGTGGGGATATTTGGTCAAAAAAATTCTGGTTCATACACAGGCATCTTCTAACCAGAAAGATGAACTATACTATGTAGCAAAAATTCATATTACTTCTAACTGCACTCGAACGGCTTTGTGCCGTCCGGGTGCCTTTGTATTTCCAGGCCGATCAATCCAGCCCCGCTGCCGCTCTCCACCTTCTCGTTCAAATTCCACAGGATTTTGAACGAAAGGAAAAGACGAAATGGGAATCTCCTTTAAGCGTGGTAAGCGTATTGCGGCCTACGAAGCGGCTATGAGCGTCAGCGAGTTGCTGGAACTGTCTAAACGCAAAGCACGGAGTCTCTATCGTGAGGAACGGGATTGTTGGGATTGGCGCGGCTTTGACGAGTACATAATTGCTGCCGAGGCCCGCCTGCCCTACCGCGAAACGCCGGAGCAGTACGTTTGCCGTATGGAAACCCGCGAGGAAATCCTTGCGGTACTGGCACTCTGCACTGAGAAACAGCAGGAGCGTTTTCTGCTCCATGCACTTTATGAGTTCACCTATGAGGAAATTGGAGAGATGTGCGGATGCTCAAAAGTCGCCGTTCATGACAGCATCGAAGCTGTCCGAAAAAAATTCTTTAAATTTTATCTCTGACCTACTTAACGGAACGCCGTCTAAGATGGCTATAAGGTGAGGGGCAATAGCTCCATCACAGCGAGGGACAATCAGTTTTGTACTGCTTGTCCCTCGTGCATTACACAGAAGGGAGGTTTGATACCCGCATGAACAAATCACTGGAAGCGCAAAAGGCCCAGGCGGAAAAAGAACTCCGTCAACTTCAAAATCGGCAGAAGATTTTACTCAACCGCATCCGTAGCGAAGAACGCCGCGCCCGGAACCACCGGCTGATCGTACATGGCGCGATTTTAGAGGGCGTGTTTCCCGCTATTATCGACACAGATGGTGAAATCGTCAAGGAATTTCTGATTGAGGTTTCCCATCTGCCGGGAGTGCAGGAGTTGGAAGAAAAAATGCTGGAAACTGGGGACAAGGGATAGTCCGTTCAGAGAACGGCGCACTTATACACCGTTCCGGTGTGTGCGCCCTGCCGGGGGCTGTTGCGCTCTCCGAGCGCGATGGGGGCTGCCGCCCCCAAACCCCTG
>CAMWSZ010000426.1 GCA_947177005.1 uncultured Clostridia bacterium
CCCCGGCCCTCCATTCCGCCAGTTCCGGTAAAAGCCATTGCCAGCGACGCTGCGATCGCCTGGGAAGCGCGCACTTTGTCGATGGGAACAAAGGGGCCTGTCCGAGCCTTGGTAAAGTGCATCCGTTGTATCTCTTGCGGCAGTTGCGTCAACGGTTCCTGTTTGGAGCCGCTGGAGGATGTCTGGCTGTATATCCGAAAGTATGACGATGGGACTGTGAAATATTTCCTTTGTAACGCACCAGAAACAACGCCGCTGTCTACATTAGACCGATTATCGACCATGCGCTGGTCCATTGAACAGTGCTTCCAGGAGTGCAAGAGTTATTTAGGCATGACACACTATGAGACCCGAACCTGGCCCGGGTGGCACCGCCATATGCTGCTGGTTATGGTCGCCCATCTTTTTACGACTGTACTGCGCCATTTGCTTCAAAAAAACTCTATTTGACTATGCCTATGCTCAAACGGTTGATTTCATCTGCACTTTCCCTCTCTCCTGACTGGAACAGGACCATTCGCATCATTCGTTATCATATTATCCATAATGCTGCTGCATTTCGCTCTCGATGTAAAACGTTGGCATGATTATCATTGGTGTTCGTTGTAGTGGTAGATACCCGCGAGGAAATGGACAACAGCTTTGACCAGTTCGCCGCTTTGGTGGAGAAGTATGTGGACATCCCGGAACTGACGCCGACCATTGTGAACGAGTTCATCAAGAAGATCATCGTCTATGCGCCGGAGAAACAAGGCACCAAGCGGATTCAGAAGGTCAGGATCATCTTTAACTTCCTGGATGAGTTGGATACGCCGGAAATCGGTGAGCCTGTCATCACAGAAACTACCTACGGACGCAGAAAGACGGCGTGATCGCACAATCACGCCGCCCTCTGCGGCAATAGTTCCCTATCACCACTAATGCTTGCAAATACAAGGTTTCCCGATTTGTCCTTATTATAACCTATGGGCATACAATGGCCTCGCTGCTGATCTCCGAAGGGATGGACGTAGTGACCGTCTCCAAACGTCTGGGCCACGCCCAAACCTCGACCACGCTCAACGTCTATTCCCACATCCTCGCCAAGAGTGACGAGCGCGCCAGCAATACTCTGGATGATCTCATTTTCAAAAGAAAGAAAAACCCAGATTAAACCCCAGTCCCGCTAAAGTCCCGCTTTTGCGGCTGTCAGGATACAGTAAACCCCCAGTGTTCACTCTCGAAACGATTGCAAACACTGGGGTTTTCCTGTAACATTCCAACACTATAGATGCCACCCAAAGTCGATTCAAAAAATTTGAATTCAAAGGTTTCCCACTAAAATTTTGCTCTTATACAATTCGTTTCGCAATTGTCTCCCAAGTATCGGTATCCAAAAAACTCCCGTCAACATTGCTTTCCATTTCCAGATATCGCTTGTATGGGATGGTAAAGGACAAAATATTTTTGTCAATGCATTTCCGGGCAGAGGGATCTGTCAGTCCAATAAAACACTGGGCTGCATTTTGTTCGCTTGCCGCTAAACCATGTAAAATGGATTGAACACACCCTGCGCCAAATAGAAGCTTTACATTGTCCTGCATCGGTTTGTCATAGTTGGCAAGGGTAGCCAAGCCAGACATCTGATCTGCATTGACCATGAACACAACAATCTCTGGTGTTACACCACTTTCTTTATTCAGCGGCTGAAACACAACATAGTTGGGACTGTGACAGTCTGGGAGCTGATGGATATACTCTAACGCCAAATCAGGATTCTTTTTATAATGCTCACCAGGTTTCGAGCCTTTTCCGCCAACGGACAGGAAGTATTCTATCACGCCTGGTTCAAAAGGATGCAATCCTAATCCGGCCTGTCCGCCCTTGCATACGACATTGGATTGATGGAACGCAGCTGTCCGGCCTTTTGAGGCTGCATTCAGCATAGCAATCACACAGCCCCACACACCTTCTTTAAATTGCAGGGCATCATTGGGACAAGTGTCACTCCGATAGACTGCTACAGGTTGTGTAGACAGTTTTATTTTGTTTGCAATTTTGCTAATCATAAGTTTTACCCTTCTCATCGTTTGAACGATACCATTCTAAAAGGCTGTGGCATCCTGCTGCAATGTCCTTCCAAGCCGTATCGAAATCGTCTGTGTACCAGGGGTCCGCAATATCCCTGGGGTGATCGGTGAAATCCAGGAGCAGATGCATCTTTCCTTTTGGATCGCCGCCACATATACGGCGCATATTGCGAAGATTGCCATAGTCCATCCCGATCAACAGGTCGTAGGCATCGTAATCGCCTTTTTGGAGTTGGCGGGAGGTCTTGCCTTTGCAGCTGATCCCATGCTCGGCCAGCTTCCGCTTGGCTGGAGGATAAACCGGCCCACCCGCACGGCTGGTTCCGGCAGACTCGATCAGGAACTGTTCCGACAGACCGGCTTTCTTCACCAGGTCTTTCATCACAAACTCCGCCATCGGACTGCGGCAAATGTTCCCCAGGCACACAAAGAGTATCTTTGTCATGATCAGAATTCTCCACAACGGTATTTTCATTGTCAGTATAGCACACTTCGTCAGCTGTGTCGAGAGTCATTTCGGAGTGCGCAGCAGATTCGATACGGCGCAGCAGTTCTGCTTTGGACCAGCCAAACTTCTGTACAGCTTGGATGTACCATGCCCTATCTTGAAGCGACAATTCTGCTTCCATGATAACCACATTTTGTGTCCAACCGATCTGCATAGCCTGCTGCAAAATCTCAGGAGTGGTTTCATAAGAACGGTAAAACGCCCGCATCCTCCGCAGGTTCCTGGGGGAGAAACCAGATGCTTCGGGATAACGTTCTGTCAGATAGTCTGTTGCTACAACAGCGGCACCTTTTTCTTTTCTGGCGCTGATCAACCTCCCGATCTCGCAGTATAATTCCATCTGGGACAGTTGGGTATCAACTGCTGAACACAGGGCAGAAAACAATTCCGTATAATCAAAATTTTTTCGGATATTCATTGGCTTCTCCTTTCCGGCACACTACGCCTGATTCTGTCACGGCACAAAGGAAAGCGCGGCATGGCCGCCGCGTTTTCCTTTGCGCTGGGACTTTCTGTTATTCTGTGATGGCCTGCTCGATTTCTGCACCGCCTCGCAGGTATACGATGATTTTCTCTGTTGAAATAACCCTCACAGTATCTACTAACTGCCGGATGACAGTCTCATCCCAATGTTGAAGTTTTGGGGATGCGTTTTCCAGAATAGCTACCGTTTTATTTAATCGCTGGGCTGCCGCACCGCTGTCTCTGCACAGCGTCTCGACTTGTGTACGCTGTTGTTTCAGCGCAGCGATTTCCTGGGGGATGGCTTGGAAGCGTTCCATACAATCCAAACCATCGGCCTGCTCCGCCGCTTGTTCCAGCA
>CAMWSZ010000427.1 GCA_947177005.1 uncultured Clostridia bacterium
GAAAGGTGAAGGTTTCATAGTAACCAAACATTGGGACGCCGGTAAAAATGCCGGTATAGTTATCCCATAGTCCTTTGTCAGATAAGCTGCGGAAAAAAACCAGCTGCTCCTCGTTTAGCTGAATGATATCCTGATAAACATTACTGCAGGCCCAGCCTTCCTCCAGACAAATGACGGAATAGATTGAATCCACTTCCCCGATCATTTGTATCTGCTTATGGGCGGTTTCCTTTGTCATGCTTTCCACTTCAGCCAAACGTTCCGCATAGATGTGCAGCCGCTCCCGGTCTCCAGAGACAAAATTCTCGAAAGCCTGCCGTTGCTGTATGGTTCTATCCATGACATCCTGAATCGCGGCTCTCTTTAAATTGTCCTTTATCCTTTCAAGATAGACAACTGCGCCGAGTGCCATAATCCCCATACAGATAATAATTAAACCAATCAGAAGCGGCCGCTGGTATTTCTGAATTTTTCCAATCATCTTACATCGCTCCCTAACCACAAAATTTTGTTCTGTGAATCATTTTTTTATATAAAATCCAGACTTGCACATAGGACCTAATCATTAGCATCAGGACCGAATTGATACCGATATTTCAAACGTTTAGGCAAAATAAATGCCATTTGGATTAACTTTTCAACTTTTTCCAAATGATCAAATGGAGGATTGATTACAAATGCGAAAGCCAAAGGGGTACGGTTCGGCACGTCATCAAACCTATGCCGGATGACTTTGACGAATGGTACTTCCGCTGGCGGCGCAACGAGATTACCGGCCGGGAGATGGCGGCACATTGCGGCGTACACATCTCCACGGTCTACAATCGTGTCCGGGAACGGGGCCTGCCTTTCGAGTCCATGACAGGGAACCCGTCCCGCTATGCGAACAAGAGGACCGAGGCAGAGAAAACACCATCCCGATAAGTAAACTCAGCGATGCCGTTGTACCGTTCCGCCGTCTCCTGAACAACCCATGTCCCAATACCATACCCGTCATGCTTTGTGGAGAGAAGCCGGTTATTATCCCACTTTGGTTCCTGCTCGCAGCTATTGTCCACGACAAGAACCAGATGGCCTTTCTTCCAGCGTCCCCGTACCAAAATAAACGGTGCGGTTTGATGGATTTTTCGGCAGGCTTCCAACGCGTTTTTCAGCAGATTCCCCAGCAGAGCGCACAGTTCCGGTTCACTGATCGGGAGCCGTTCCGGTACACTCAGGCGCACATCGAAGTCGATATTATATTGCCGTGCCTGTTCTGCGCAGTTGGTACAGACTGCATTGAGGGCGAAATTATGGGAGAAGGTCTGGTGTATGTCGGCAGGCAGTTTTTTAGCATAGGCATCCAGATACGTTAATGCTCCGTCTATGTCCTTCTGCTCCAAATAGGCCCGCATCATTTCCAAGTGCTGCCGGAGATCGTGGCGGGCCGCTGTGACTTCCCCGCTGTGTTGCAAGAGCTGTTCGTATTGTGTCTGCTGGAGATTCAGGAGCTGTTCCTGTACCACCGCCTGTTCCTTCAGCGCGGCCTGACTGCGGATACCGTCTAGCGCGTCCAGCAGATTGGAGTAGACAACGAACATACTCAACAGCAGCAGCACCCGTGCAAAAAGGAAGTAGAACGAACGCACCCGCTCTATCTCGAAACTGGCGGTGAAGATCATGACGATAACCGTCATGCAGGCGGGAACCATCCACGCTGTCCGCCAGAACACAGGCTCGTCCATGCTCAATACTTTTTCCCGGGCATTGGAGAAGAAGCGGAGCATAAAAGGGGCTGACACTGCCAGCAATACCAGATTCAGCAGCGTGCTGGTCCCGGAGGTAAAGTCTATTCCGGGCTGATAGAAGAAACGGGCTTCCAGAAACACAGCCGTTCCCCGCAGAATCATCGTATAGTCTGTAACGAACAGGTACAGAAACAGCACTTTGAAGCGATCATCCCGGACCGACAGCAAATAGATTGCTATATAAATGGGCGCGAAGCCATAAGCTGCCATCTGTCCATTGCCGCCCTGCAAAATAGTATACCCATAGAACAGGGACTGTGCAAGTTGAATCAGGCAGACGGGCAGCAGGATCTTCCATAGGGCAACGCGCAGGCGGTCCCGGAACGGATAGTAGGCCATCAGGTGGGAGGGGATGGACAGCACCAGACTGTTGACGGCGGCAGGCAGGAAAATATTCATATCCACTATCCCCACCCGCCTTTTCTGGTGCGGGCAAATTCCCAGTCTGCGAATGCTTTTTTGACTTCGGCTTCCCGTCTCCGGCTGAAAGTAAACCGTTCCCCGTTTTCGAGCAGCAGCGTGTTTTTCTCCACCTGAGACACCTGGGACAGATTCACCACCAGTCCCCGTCCGCAGACTTTGAAGCGTCCTGTATGGGGGAGCTGGGCGATAAAGTCCCGGAACGGCTGACGGATGCGGCAGACACCAGAGAAAGTTTGTACATCAACATTGTGGTCAAAGCACTGCGCATACAGGATATGCTCTAAAGGAACGTCCACGGGGGCGGAGTGACCGCGCCCGGAGGTTTCCAGCAGCGCGATGGAGGACGGTTCCGCCAGATATTCCCGCAGCTGCCCCGTGCACCACGATACCTTTGCCTTTATGACCGGCTTAATGAGATAGTCCGTGGCGTGGACATCGAATCCGTCCAATGCGTAAGCGCGCTCTCTTGTTGTAAAAATGATCGGCAGACTCGGTTCCGCTGCCCGGACTTGTCTCGCGGCCTCTACGCCGTTCACGCCGCCGAGCAGGATATCCAGAAACAGTCCGTCACAGGATTTCGGCTGGTAATGCGCCAGAAAATCCTCGCCAGTGGTGTAAAAGGAAAAATCAACGCTTTCCTTATGTTCGGCGCAGTCCTGACGAATCATCTCCGCCAGTTTTTCACGGTCTGTCGCCAAGTCCTCTACGATTATCAGATGCAAATAAAGCCACCTCCTGCACCCCTGGGCGCTGTATTCTTTTGAGGAGCATCAATTCACGTCGTTCTTATTGACGGCGGTGGAAAAAATGTAAAATGAAAGAGAATCAAAAGACATCTGGAAGTGAGGTGTCATACAATATGCTGCGCGTTGTGATGTACGGCCCGGACGCGGAGGTAAACGGCCAAATTCGGGAACTGCTGGAGGATCTGATCTAATCCATGCATGCAGCTCAAGCCGGTTTTCCATGAGTTCCAGGTTGAGCTGGACCCCTTCCTGACGTATGTCGTATGTGAAGCACAATCCCTACCTGGTCATGCTGATTGTTCAATCGGGACCGGAGGGATTGGAGACGGTGCGGCTAGCGAAAGCGGCTAACTCCAAAGCACGGCTCGTCTGGTTCTCCAAAGAGGACTACGCCTTGGTTTCCTACGAATTGCGCATTACCTTTTTCCGCCTGCTGCCGGT
>CAMWSZ010000428.1 GCA_947177005.1 uncultured Clostridia bacterium
AACAAACGGCAGGAGCAGCTTCGGCTGGAAAATGACCGTGAGATCATGCGGGCGAATCTGCTGCGGGCCGTGTCCCACGACCTGCGCACGCCGCTGACCTCCATTGTCGGTTCCACGTCCGCGATTCTGGAAAACGACGCCCGTCTGGACAGAGAACAGCGAAACGCCCTGCTGCGCAATGTGCGGGACGAGGCGCAGTGGCTGGTCCGAATGGTGGAGAACCTGCTGTCCATTACCCGGATGAACGGCGGCGACACGCAGCTGAACAAGGAGTTGGAGGCGGCGGAGGAGGTGCTGGCCAGCGTGGCGGACAAGTTCCGGCAGCGCTTTGACGGCATTGAACTGTCGCTGTCTGCGCCGCAGGACCCGCTGTTTGTACCAATGGACGCGATTCTGATTGAACAGGTGCTGCTCAATCTGATGGAAAACGCCGCGTACCACGGGGAAAGCACACGGATTGACCTGTCCGTGGCGCGGCAGGACGAGACGGCGGTTTTTACCGTCCAAGACAATGGCGGCGGCATCCCGCCGGACGTACTGCCCAATATTTTCTCCCCCGCCCTGCGCAGCAAAACCGCGGACAACCGGCGGAATATGGGAATCGGACTGTCGGTGTGCAGTTCCATTGTGCAGGCCCACGGCGGAACGATGTCCGCCACAAACGCACAGGAGGGCGGCGCAGTGTTCCGTTTTACTTTGCCGATAGAAGAACTTGATATGGAGGAGGCCGCGTATGAAGATTAAAGACAGGGTGCTGATTGTGGAGGACGAGTCCCACATCAGCAGCTTTATCTCCACGATTCTGACCGCCAACGACTATGATACCATGACCGCCCGCACCGGCAGCGAGGCCATTACAACCATTACCTCCCACTGTCCGGACGTGATCCTGCTGGACTTGGGCCTGCCGGATATGGACGGTCTGGGCATTCTGAAATTTGTGCGGGAGTGGTCCACATGCCCCATTATCGTGGTGTCCGCACGGAACCACGAGCGGGACAAGGTGGAGGCGCTGGACGCGGGGGCGGATGACTATATAGTGAAGCCCTTTGGCACGTCGGAGCTGCTGGCCCGCATCCGGACTGCCATCCGGCATACCCGGACCCATTTGCCCAACGGGGATATCGCGCAGTCGGGACAGTTCCACGCAAAGGGACTGACCATTGATTATGACAAGCATCAGGTTCTTGTGGACGGCGAAAACGCGCATCTGACCCAAAACGAGTATAAATTGGTGTCGCTGCTGGGGAAATACGCCGGGCGCGTGCTGACCTATGATTTTATTATCCGGCAGCTCTGGGGACCAAAGGCGAAAAATGACAATCAGATCCTGCGGGTGAACATGGCGAATATCCGCCGGAAAATCGAGAAAAATCCTGCGCAGCCGGAGTACATTTTTACCGAGATCGGCGTGGGATACCGCATGGTGGACCCGGAGTAGGAAAAATGCGTGGAACAGACCGCGCATTTTCTGGCCGTTTCCGGGAATCCTATTCCAGCAGAACAGGAACCGGCGTGTCCAGCCGCAGCGAATCGGGCGTCACCAGGCAGTCGTATGCAAATATGCCCACTCCTTTTGCGGCGGCAGCGCGGAGGGCACCGCCGAAAGCGGCATGAGTGGCGTCATTCGGACGGAAGCGATTGGCTCCTTTCATCTGTATGACAAAAAATACTGCCGCCCGCATGCCCTGTTCCGCCGCCCGGATGAGTCCTTTCACATGCTTGACGCCCCGTTCGGTGGGAGCGTCGGGGAAACGGACCTCGCCGTTTTCCTCCAGCGTCACGCCCTTGACCTCCACCAGATACGGACCGGAAGCGTCCTCCAGGAGAAAGTCGAAACGGGAATCCTCCCAGGTGTATTCGGGACGAATTGCGGTCAGGTCCCGGAGAAAATGCCCCGCGGCAGCCCATTCCGCAAATACCTTGTTGGGCGCTTGAGAGTCCATGTTGATGAGGAGGCCGTTTTTTTCCACCGCGATCAGATCATATTTTGTTTTCCGGGCGGGATTGCCGGACCGCTCCAGCCACACCGCCGCGCCCGGTATCAGAAGCTCCCGGCAGCGGCCCGTATTCTTGACGTGACAGACCTCTGTTGTGCCGTTTACCGAGACATGGGCGATAAACCGGTTCGGACGGGCCAGAAAAGTTCCCGCAATCACTGTCCCATACTGCATGTTGTGTTCCTCCCGTCTGTGAAATACCGCCTGCTATCTTATCACAGATGCCTGCCGGCGGCAAGCGCCTGTGTCCGGCAGTGAAAACACCACAGAAATATGTATGAAAACTTGACGGAATTCTGGTGGAAAAAGGGTTGCAGTTTTTTCCTCTTTTTGCTATAATAAAAATATCTTTGCCCGGCGGAGAGCGGCACCAGCGTTTCCGCCGCAAATAACCTGCGGTTTTGTCCCGCCGGAGAAACCGCATACAATTGAAAGAAGGAGGAAGAGATCTCTATGGATGTATCCAACGTGTTCGTCGTCCTGATGGGGATCGGTACCGTGTTTGTCGGCCTGATCTGCATTATCGCTCTCTGCGCGGTCATGAGCGCTATTTGCAGGTCAATGGGCTCCAGTGCCCCCGCCGTTTCGGCCCCGGCTCCCAAAACCGTTCCGGCTGCCCCCGTCAACACACAGGCAGCTAACGCTATCCCTAACCGGCAAGCTATGATCGCCGCTATTGCCGCCGCTATCGCGGAGGATCTCGGGACCGATGTCTCCGGTATCCGCATTCTGTCCGTTAAACAACTTTAATCGTGCAAAGAGAGGAAAGAGTTATGAAAAAGTATAAGGTGAACGTCAACGGCACTGTCTATGAAGTCGCCATTGAGCTGATGGACGGCGCCGCCGCCGCGGCCGCCCCTGCTGCTGCACCGGCCCCCGCTCCTGCTCCCGCCGTACCCGCAGGCGGTGAAAAGGTCTCCGCCCCCATGCCCGGCACCATTCTCGACGTCAGAGTCCAGAACGGTTCCCCCGTCAAGAAGGGCGACATCCTGTTCATTCTGGAAGCCATGAAAATGGAAAACGAGATCATGGCCCCCTGCGACGGCACCGCCGCCTCCGTCAGCGTCTCCAAAGGCGCGACTGTCGAATCCGGCACGCTGCTGTGCGTAATCGGCTGAGGCCGCCCGCTTGGAGGGTACGTATATGGAAGCTATTATGAAATTTATTCAGGAGACCGGCTTCTACCGTATTGCCACCGGCGACTGGAAGGTCTTGATTATGATGGTCATTGCCTTCGTGCTGCTGTATCTGGCAATCGTAAAGAAGTTCGAACCCCTCCTGCTGCTGCCGATTGCGTTCGGTATGCTGATTACAAACCTGCCCGGCGCGGGCATGTACCACGAAATCCTTTTTGCCGGCGGCCATGTCAACTCGTCCTTCTTCGGAGGCAGTCCG
>CAMWSZ010000429.1 GCA_947177005.1 uncultured Clostridia bacterium
TTACGGTCCCGTTCATTATGGCGCTGGGCGTGGGCATGGCGTCGGTGAGCAGCGACAAAAGCTCTACCAGCGACAGCTTTGGCTTAGTGGCGCTGTGCAGCGTCGGACCGATTCTTTCGGTCCTGCTGCTGGGCATCACCTACGCCCCCGACAGAGCCGTCTATACCCCCGTCCCCCTGGCGGAGGTCGCCACCACCCGGGACGCCGCCCGGGAATTCGTCGCCGCCCTGCCGGCCTATGCAAAGGAAGTGGCGGTGGCAATGATCCCGATTTGCGGGATGTTCCTTCTGTTCCAGCTCATTACCCGCCGTTTCCAGCGCACCCAGCTGCTGCGCATCACCAGCGGTCTGGTGTATACTTATGCCGGTCTGGTCATGTTCCTGACGGGCGTCAACGTGGGCTTTATGGCCGTGGGCCAGCTCATCGGCGCCTCTATTGCGCAAATGCAGAGCCGTTTTCTCCTGATTCCCGTCGGGATGCTGATGGGCTATTTTATCGTC
Organism: uncultured Clostridia bacterium; assembly: GCA_947177005.1. Classification (GTDB taxonomy): domain Bacteria; phylum Bacillota; class Clostridia; order Oscillospirales; family Oscillospiraceae; genus Pelethomonas. The sequence goes on from CAMWSZ010000429.1 coordinate 501, forward strand.
GCCGCAGAGCCTGCGGTCCATGTGCTGATTAAGCAGGTGGAGGAGGTGTCAATGGGCTCTATCTCCCAGAACGCGATGCGGCAGGGATTGTCTATCGGCGTCGCCGTTTCCGTTGGGATTGCCATGCTGCGGGTCCTGACTGGCATCTCCATTTTGTGGTTCCTGATTCCGGGCTACGCCATTTCCCTGGGCTTGACCTTTTTTGTACCGCAGCTGTTCACAGGCGTGGCGTTCGACGCGGGCGGCGTGGCCTCCGGTCCCATGACCGCCACCTTCCTGCTCCCCTTTGCCATGGGGGCCTGCGACGCGGTTGGCGGCAACCTCATGACCGACGCCTTCGGACTGGTGGCGCTGGTGGCGATGACGCCGCTGGTCACAATCCAACTGATGGGCCTGGCAGGCCGTATGCGCAAAAAGCTTGCGGTACAGACCCTGCGGGCCGAAATCGCAAAGGTAGAGGACTGCGTGCTGTATTATGATTAAGGAGGCGGGCAATGACGTCTATAAAGGCAAAAACCGGACTGAAAATTCCGGAAATCAAGATCCCGGACCTGATAAAATCCGATCCTAAGCCCGCGGAGTCCCCGCCACGGCCGGAACAAATGGCGCTGATTACAACGATCATTGAACGCGGCAGCGGAAATAAGCTGATGAAGCTGTACACGGATAACCATGTTTTTACGCACATCCGCAGCGAGGGAACCGGCACCGCTACGTCGGAAATTCTGGATATTCTGGGCTTGGGCAGCTCGGAGAAGGACATTGTCTTCAGCTTGACGTCCAACTCCGCGGCCCGTGCGCTGCTTGACCGTCTGGACGATGAGCTGCGCGGCGCGGTTCCGGGACGGGGCATCGCGTTTACCATGCCCCTGACGGCGGTCAACAGCCTGTTGGCGGCATTGGTAACGCGCTCAACAAAGAAGGAAAAGGAGCACGATATGGACAAGGAACAAAAAAGCTGTCTGATTATGGTACTGGTGAACCAGGGCTATACCGACGTCGTAATGGATACGGCTAAAAAGGCGGGCGCCCGGGGCGGTACGGTCATCCGCGGCCGCTGGGTGGGCGAGGAGCAGGCCCCGCAGCTCAAGGGCCTCTACAGCCAGTCGGAAAAGGATATCCTGTTTATCGTCGTCCCCAAGGACATCCGCAATCAGGTCATGGACGCTGTTAACGGTTCCCATGGAGTGCAGACGAAGGCGGGCGCACTGGTCTGCTCGCTGGGTATTGACCGTTTAGTCCATTTAGGATAGAACAATTATAGTCAAAAATTGGAAATTTTTCAGTTTTATCCTGCTTTTCCGGTATTTTTTACTCTTGCTAAATTGTTAGTCTTACGGTATAATATTGTTGCCCTAAGTGTGTTGGGTTCCGGCGAGAGGCTGCATGCCCGTTTTTGTGTTTCAGAAAGGATGAGAGTATGGGAAGAAAAAGTATCAAACGAAAGGTGTCGGTCCGCGTGATCGCCGCACTTTTTTCTATTGTCCTCTTCAGCGCCGTTACAACCATTAATATCTTCCGAATCCAGAGCTTTGAAGCGACCAACGCTCAGGCGAACGCGCTTCTGGTCCGCGCCAACCAGGCCGAGGCCGCCCACTACAAATGGTCCTCCAACCTCAGCAACGCCCTCTATGCAGGCTCGGAATTCACCGGCAGCATCGACCCCACCTCCTGCGTGCTGGGACAGTGGATCTACAGCGGGGAGGAGACCAGTATGGGCAGCGTCTCAGCCCTGCGCAGCCAGCTGGAGCCGTTACATAGGGAAATCCATACCTCCGCCACCCGCGCTTTGGAACTGCTGGAAACCGATCCTGAACAGGCGAGAAGCTTCTACCAAAACACTATTTCCACCGATATCCAAAACCTGGTCAACGTCTTGGAACAGGTTGTCAAGGAGTGCAGCAGCGTCAGCACGCAGAGCCGGCAGCAGCTGGAAACGACTATGGTCATTATGCATATTACCTGCGGCGTGTGTCTGGTATTTGCGCTGGCCTGCCTCATCAGTCTGATCCTGTACGTGGTCAGGCAGGTTGTCGAGCCGATCCTTGTCATTACCGAGGCCAGCAAGCCCCTCCGGGAAGGCCGCCTTCAGTTCGAGATTCCCTGCCGCTCCGACAATGAGGTCGGCGAACTGTCCAATACCCTGCTGGACTCCATGCATCAGATTGAGGACTATGTTGCCGATATCAACCATATTATGGGACAGCTTTCCCAAGGCAATTTCAATGTCCAGACTTCTGTCCGCTACGTCGGGGACTTTGAGTCTATCCAGATCTCTGTCGATCAGCTGATCCGCAATCTCTCCGAAACCATCAGCAATATCTCACAGGCGGAACGCCGCATCGCCGCCAACGCCGAACAGCTTGCCAGCAGTTCCCAATCCCTCGCCCAGGGCGCCACCGAACAGGCCAGCGCGGTAGAGGAGATGTACGCCACCTTGGACGACCTGTCCAGAACTGCATCGGAGAATGCAAAGGAATCCTCCCGTGCCCAGCAGAACGCCGAGCAGACCGGCCAGCAGATTTCCGTCAGCCGCCAGCAAATGGAGGAAATGGTCTCCGCCATGGACGATATCACCAGCGCCGCCCAGGAAATCGGACGCATCCTGACCACTATCGAAAACATCGCGTTCCAGACCAATATTCTGGCCCTGAACGCCGCCGTGGAGGCAGCCCGGGCCGGTACGGCGGGCAAGGGCTTCGCAGTGGTGGCGGACGAGGTCCGCAGTCTGGCGTCCCAGTCCGACCAGGCGGCCAAGGCTACAAAGGAGCTGATTGAAAACTCCGTCACCGCTACGGAACGGGGCAGCAAAATCGTTGGCGAGGTGTCCCAGACGCTGCGCAAGATTCTGGATCTGGTCACGCTGTCCAACCAGCGCGTCCACCCCATTAA
>CAMWSZ010000430.1 GCA_947177005.1 uncultured Clostridia bacterium
TCGTGGCAGCCAGCCACAGGCGAGGGACATCTCATTGCCCAAGCTGTACAATGGGAAGGCAATGGTCTGGCGGTCAACTCCAAGAGCTGTGCGCTCGTAAGAAAGTTAGTCAGCCAACCTTCCATTGACAGCGTTCGATTTGTGCAAGTAGAGAACCGGTTAGGTCTCTCGCGTCAGTGAACAGATGGAATCGGCAATGGGTAAAGGTGGTATATCCATTGCAAATCTATACTGGAGGATTCCATATGTTCGCAGTTGGTATTGACGTATCTAACGGCAGAAGCACGGTAGCAGTGCTTCGCTCCAAGACACAGGCCGTATGCAAACCATTCGAGGTGGCACACACTGCGGATGGGCTCGTGGCTTTGGTGGAGATGCTCAACGCTCTGGACGGTGAGACACGGATCGTTATGGAGCATACCGGGCGCTACTATGAGTCGGTGGCGCTGTTTCTGCACGACGCGGGTTTCTTTGTGTCGGCGCTGAATCCCATTGTATTCAAGGACTATCAGGAGGGCATTACTGTCCGCAGAGTGAAAACAGATAAAGCGGACGCGGCCAAAATCGCTCGATTTGCCCTTGACAACTGGGAGATTTTGCGGGAGTATACTCCCATGGATACGACACGATACGAACTGAAAACCTTGAACCGGCAGTTCCAGTTGGCGAGTAAAAACCGTACCGCCTGCTCCAACAACCTGGTCGCGCTGCTGGAGCAGACCTTTCCGGGGATCCGTTCTCATTTCACAAGCCCACCCCGTGTGGATGGCAGCCAGAAATGGGTGGATTTCGTAGATACTTTCTGGCATGTGGACTGTGTGAGAGGCGTCAGCCTCAACGCTTTCACCGAGCGTTACCGGAAATGGTGCGCCCGGCACGGGTATCAATTCAGCGGTGAGAAAGCGGCTGAAATTCACACTGCCGCTAAAAGCAAGATCATGCTGGTTCCCAAATCCGAGGTCAGTAAGATGTTGGTCAAACAGGCCGCTGCCCAGCTAAACGCCGTCTCTCGCTCTGTTGAGGTCTACCGTGCTGAGATGAACCGATTGGCCTCGCAGCTCCCGGAATACGATACCGTCATGAAAATGTGTGGCGTCGGGCCATCCATGGGACCGCAGCTGATGGCGGAGATCGGCGATATTCGGCGTTTCGCCCGTCAGAAGTCTCTGGTTTCTTTTGCCGGAACAGATCCGGAAAAGAACGACTCCGGCGACGTGGTCACAAAGCATAACCGAACCAGCAAACGCGGCTCGCCCTATCTGCGCCGGACATTGTTTGTCATTATGGACATCTTGATCCGACTTCAACCCCAGGGCGATCCTGTGTACCAGTTCCTCGATAAAAAGCGTGCCGAGGGAAAGCCTTACTACGTTTACATGACTGCTGGTGGCACCAAGTTCCTGCGTATTTACTATGGCAAGGTTCGCGATGCCCTCATAGAACAGGGGCTTTGGGAGCGGTCTGCCATTGAGCTGGCACATACCGACTGACGGTAACCTTACATACTCCTTTTTTCACCAGACCGCCTGTTGGGGACGGTCTATTTATCGTGCCTTCTTTTCTGCTTGCACACTTGTTAATTTTTCGCTTGACTTTTTATTTGCAAGCTCCCTTTGTCCGGTGCGAGCGGTTCCACACTCCTGTTAATGAAACGCTGCGATTACAGAGAGCGGGCGGTAAGATTTCCGCTGAGGACAGCCTTCTGGATGTTGTGGGGTTCGGCGCAGTCGCCCACGGAGTGGACCTCGAAGCCGGCAGACTCAAGCTCCCTGGCCAGGGCGGTATTGGGTACCATGTCATAGAACTCCACCACGCTGTCGCAGGGGATGACTTTTTCCAGCCCCACATCGGTGGTGATGGTGAGACTGGCATCGCTGACGCTCCTGGCGCTGGCGTTGTGGAAAATCTTCACGCCGTTGGCCTGGAGGTAGGGCAACATATAGATGCGGAACCAGCCGGACTGGCCCTTGTCCACATCATCGGCGGGGCCGGAGTGGACCATAGTGACCTTCTTGCCCTTGCTCACCAGATAGGCGGCAAAGTCCACCGCCTGCACTGCGGCGCCCAGGATGACCACCCGTTCGCCCAGTTTGGCGGAGCCGAAGGCACCCTCGGGGGTGAATACGTTGGTACCGGAGAACTTGCTCTCCCGGATGCCGCCCACAGCCACAATGACAGCGTCGGGTTTTTGCTCCTTGACCATGGCGGCATCCACCGTGGTCCTCAGTTGAACGTTCACGCCCAGCTTCTCCATCTGGCAGGCGGCGTAGGCGAAATAGTCCTCAAAATGCTCATGGTCGCCCTTGACGCCCCGGGCAAAGTGGAGCAGACCGCCCAGTTTGTCGGCGGAGTCGCAGAGGGTGACCGTGTGTCCCCGTTCAGCAGCCACGCGGGCGGCCTCCAGACCAGCAGGGCCGGCACCGATGACCATGATGTTCTTCTTCGCGGCGGCGGGAGGGGGCACGGCACCCTCGGGCATCACATCGGTGAGGGAGTTGAAGCTGGTAGCATTCATGCGGCAGGAGGAGGGGTACTTCCGGTTGGTGGAGTTGCTGTCGTGACAGTGCATACATTTCATGCAGGGCCGCACATCCTCCCGCTTGCCCTCCTGAATCTTGTGCACCAGCTCGGGGTCGCAGTTGAGGGGCCGGTTCATGAAGATCAGGTCAATGTCGCCGCGCTTAATGGCGTCATTTAAGTAGTCGGGACCCACACGCAGATCCATATAGGCGGCGCAGCCTACCGGGACCTTGACGGCCTCCTTGATGGCCTTGACCATAGGCAGGAAGGAAGCAAAGCCGGAGCGGCTTCCGTCTTGCAGCCCACCGAAATGGCTGGAGTAGTCGAACATGGTGCCATAGCCGGTCAGGCCGTTGACGCCGGGGGCCATGTGCTGCACATCGGGAGCCCAGATGTTCATCTCCTGGCCGTTTGCGCCCACACGGATCTGGATCCAGTCCGCCCCGGCCCCCTCCAGGGCCTTGGCGATCTCCTTGGTCTCCTCAATGGTCAGAAACAGATCGTTATCGCCCAGGGAGACATCGTTTTCCTCCACGGCGTTGATCAACGCACCCACGGGGAAGTCGGCGCCGTTGACCTCCTTGATTTTGCGGATGGTCTGGCAGAACAGGCGGGTGCGGTTCTCGATGGACTGGGGCCCATACTCGTCCTCCCGGCGGTTGATCCGGCGGGTCAGGAACCCGTTGAGGGCGTCGCCGCTGGCGCCCTTGACCTCGATGCAGTCAAAGCCCGCCTTGACCACCCGCTGGGCGGAGATACCTACGTTTTCGATGTACTGCTCCAGTTCCTCGATTGGCGTTTCATTGATCACTGAGTCAGGATAGGTGGGCGCACCGCCGTAAAAGCATACCTGGCAGCCGATCTTCCCGCCA
>CAMWSZ010000431.1 GCA_947177005.1 uncultured Clostridia bacterium
CCCACACCCGTTACGGCGCGCTGGGTACAATGGCCGTGGGCGAGGGCGGCGGCGAACTGGCCAAACAGCTGCTGGGCCGTACTTATGACTTTGCACGTCCCGGCGTGGTGGCCGTCTATCTCACCGGAGAACCCAAACCGGGCATCGGCCCCCACGATGTGGCGCTGGCCATCTGCGGCGCGGTTTACGCCAACGGTTATGTGAAGAACAAGGTTATGGAGTTTGTCGGCCCCGGCATTGGAAAGCTGCCGGTGGAGTTCCGGAATGCCATTGACGTTATGACCACAGAGACCACCTGCTGGTCCTCCATTTGGGAGACCGATGACCAGACCGAGGAATATTTTGCCATTCATGGACGCCCCGAGGCATACCGCAGGCTCCAGCCCAGCGGCGCGGCCTATTACGACGGGTGCATCTATGTTGACCTGTCCGCAGTAGAATCCACCATTGCCATGCCCATGCACCCCAGTTACACCTATACCATACACGAGCTGCAAGCCAACGCCGGGGATATCCTGCGGGAGATCGAGAAGAACGCCAACGAGCAGATTGCCAAGACCGCCCATATGGACCTCATGAGCAAACTCCACAGCGACGGCAGCATCTATGTAGACCAGGGGCTGGTGGCAGGCTGCTCCGGCGGCACCTTCGACAACCTGACCGCCTGTGCGGACATTCTCCGGGGCCGCAGCGTGGGCAACGGGGCGTTTACCATGAGCGTATACCCCGGCTCCATGCCCGCCTATCTGGAACTTGTGAAAAACGGCTGTATTGCCAGTCTTGCCGCCGCCGGTGTGATTATCCGCGAGTGCTTCTGCGGGCCGTGCTTCGGCGCCGGGGACTGCCCCGCCAGCGGCGAGTTCTCCGTCCGGCACACCACCCGCAATTTCCCCAACCGGGAAGGCTCCAAGCCCGGCGAGGGTCAGATGAGCGCGGTAGCCCTGATGGACGCACGGTCTATTGCCGCCACAGCCGTCAATGGCGGACGCCTCACCGCCGCTACGGATTTAATGGATGTGGAATATCGTGTGCATCAGTATTTCTTCGACGGCGCGGTCTATGACAAGCGTGTTTACGACGGCTGGGGCAGGCCGGAACCGGATACCGAACTGCGTTTCGGCCCCAACATCAAGGACTGGCCCGAGATGCCTGCGCTGACAGAGGACCTGCTGATGAAGGTCTGTTCCTACATCACCGACCCCGTCACTACCACTGACGAATTGATCCCCTCCGGTGAGACCTCCTCCTACCGCTCCAATCCTGAGCGTTTGAGTGAATTCGCGCTGTTCCGCAAGGACCCGGAGTATGTGGGACGCTCCAAGGTACTGCGTCAGGCGGACCGTGACCGCCGGGCCGGGAAGGGACTGAGCGATGAAGTGAAGGCCGTGTATGCCGCCCTTACCGCCGCCGGTGTCGCCAATGACCCGGAAAATACCGATTTGGGTTCCACGATCTTTGCCAATATGCCCGGCGATGGCTCCGCGAGGGAACAGGCGGCCTCCTGCCAGCGGGTCATGGGCGCAAGCGCAAATTTTGCCAGACAATATGCTACCAAGCGGTATCGCTCCAACTGCATCAACTGGGGTATGGTTCCCTTCCTGGTGGAGGACCCGGAAGTCTTCGCTCTGGGCGACTACATCTTTGTTCCCGGCATCCGGAAAGCGGTCATGGAAAATCAGGAGCGTTTTTCGGCCTATGCGGTCAAGCCGGACGGAACAGTAAAGGAATTTCCTGTTTCTGTTGGATCCTTGACGGAGGCGGAACGGCAGATCATCGCCGACGGCTGTCTCATCAACTACTATAGAAATCACAAATAAAGGAGGAGCGTAGCCATGAAAATCAAACAGCCCGCCGTTGCGGGTACACTGGAATCCAGCGACTGCATGGTGACGGTAGAACCGGTCCCCAAAGGCGGCGGTATCGCGTTTGAGTTGGAAAGCGTTGTCATTCATCAGTTCGGCGAGTCCATTAAACAAACGGTTTTGGAGACGCTGGAGCGTCTGGATGTGGAAGATGCGGCTGTCCGGGTGGTAGACAAAGGAGCGCTGGACTGCACCATTAAAGCCAGAGTGGAGTGCGCCGTGTACCGCTCCAACCAGCAGACGTCTCAGCTTCCGTGGGGAGGTGCCATTCGATGAATCATCCCAATAAAAAACGGCTGCGCAGAAGCATGATGTTCCTGAACTGCCAGAAGCCCGGCCTGATCAAAGACCCATATATTTACAAGCCGGACTCCATCATGCTGGATCTGGAAGACGCGGTGGCGGAAAACGAAAAGGACGCGGCCCGCTACTCCCTGTTTCATTCGCTCAAGGAGATCGATTACCGCGGCGTGGAACGGGTGGTCCGCATCAACGGTCTTGACACGCCCCATTGGCAGGAAGACGTCCGGGTGTGCGTAGCGGGCGGCGCGGATGTGATCCGTATCCCAAAAGTGGAGACGCCAAACGACATTGCCACGGTGGAGCGGGCGCTGGCACTGGCGGAGAGCGAGTTCGGTATGGCCCAGGGGCGCACTCTGCTGATGGCCGCTATTGAATCCTGCATAGGCGTCATGAACGTTTACGACATCTGCCGCTCTTCAGACCGTCTGATCGGCATTGCCCTCTCTGGCGGCGATTATACCAAAGATTTGCAGACTACGATTTCCGGCACCGGCGTGGAGCTGAACGGCGCACGCCAGCAGCTTATTATCGCTGCCCGCGCTGCAAAGGTACAGTGCTTTGACACGGTCTTTACCGATTTGAACAACATGGAGGGCTTCCGTCAGGAGGTCCAGATGATCAAGGCCATGGGCTTTGACGGGAAATCCATTGTTAATCCCCGTCAGATCCCAATCGTTCACGAAATCTTCACGCCTACGCAGAAAGAGATCATCTTTTCTGAAAAGGTGGTCCGTGAGATCGATGAGAAAAAAGCCCAGGGTATCGGTGTATTTACAGTAGACGGGAAAATGATCGACATCGCTTTCTATGACGGAGCAAAGCGCGTCATTGAACTGGCAAAAGCGTCCGGCGTGTATAAGGGGGATTTATAAGATGATAAATGCGGTAGGAAGAGAGATACCGGAAGAGATTTTGGAACTCACCGGCAAAGAAGTCTTTCGGGGCAACAATCATTTTGAGGGTGTGGAGTACCGCAAGCAGGGCCCCATTGTCAAGCCCGTCATGGACCATGACACCTGTAAGCTGGTGGGTTCCATCCGGGAAGCGCTGGAGAAGTGCGGCGCACATGACGGCATGACGCTGGGCTTTCACCACCACTTCCGGGAGGGCGACCTGGTGGTCAACCTGGTCATGAAGGAAGTGCAGGCCATGGGCTTTAAGGACGTCACCATCTGCGCCAGCTCCCTGGGCAAGGCCCATGACGCCCTGCTGC
>CAMWSZ010000432.1 GCA_947177005.1 uncultured Clostridia bacterium
TTTATAAAGGGGGAATCATTAATGTTTGTCAGACCTGAACATCCGGATGAGCTTTCCAGATTCTTAAAGAAAAATCCCTTGATTTTGTATGGAATGGGAGATACCGGACAGTTGATTGCAAAATGGTGCGATGAACAAGAAATCCATTACTTATGTTCGGACAAAAGGATCGAAGAGCTCCGTGATACAAACAGAGAGTGGATAGCTCCTCAGCGTATAGTAGAGGATTATCCGACAGCAAATGTTGCAATTTCTTCTATTGCATATAAGAACGAAATTACTGATGATTTGCTGCGGCTAGGAGTTAAAAAAGAAAAAATTCTTCTGCCTTCTATCTTTATGCCGGAGCAAGTGAAGTGGGAAGATGTGGAGAGTCATGGCCGTGCAAGGTGGAATTGTATGCATCATCAGATCCAGATGATTAAAGAGTGGGGATGGATGCCTGAGCAAGTAAAATCTCTTGCAGACTACGGTGCTGGCCATAAATTTATCAAAGAAATACTGCCTGCAACCACAGTATATTATCCTATTGATTTTATCGACCGGGGGGACAATACTATTGTTTGTGACTTTAATAAACGAGAATTTCCCAATATATCTACAGAACTGTCCGTCTGCCTTGGCGTGTTGATGTATATTGAACCTGCTGAAGATTTGATTAATCATATCTGTAAACATACAAAACAACGGGTTATTTTCTCGTATCAAACCTTAGACAATATGCAGGATCTTGAGATGAGACGTTTATTTGCAATATGCCAAGACTTTACAGAACAGCAGATAGTGGACATGTTTCTACAAAGAAGATATCAATTAAGAAACAGAAAATACGATGATTTCAACAAAATGACATATTTTCTATTTGAAAATGAAAAGGAGATTCCGTAATGTATATTCGTCCTGCCAATCCCGATGCTTTGGCAAAGCTGCTGCATTCTAAACCCCTGATTTTGTATGGAATGGGCGAGACAGGTGAGCGAATTGCCAAGTGGTGTAAAGAATACCATTTAACATATATACAGTCGGATAAAAGAGCGAAAGAGTTACAAACGGGATCAGCAGAAAATAAAATCGTGCTTCCAGAGCGTATCGTATGCGACTATCCCGAGGCCAATATCGTTATTTCGTCTATTGCTTATATGAATGAGATTTATGAAGATCTTCTTCAGTTTGGGGTACAAAAGGAGAATATTCTGTTGCCTTTTAGCTTCATGTCGGATCAAGTGTCCTTAAAGGAATTAGAAGTTAATGGCTGTGTCCATTGGGAACGTTTATATCAGGGATGCGCAATGATAGCCGAATGGGAATGGATTCCTGAGCAAATAAAATCCGTTGTAGACTACAGCGCCGGAAAAGGAATGCCATTCAAAAAATATATTTCTGAGACCACAGCATATTATCCAATTGATTATATGGATAGAGGTCAAAATACAACGATTTGTGACTTCGCAAAGAGTGAGTTTCCAGATATAGATGCTGAACTTTCTGTGTGCTTTGCAATGTCTCTATATACAACAGCAGCAGGCCAATTGATTGATAATATCTGCGAACATACAGGGCGGCTGTCTATCTTTACATCTATAACACTGGAGGGAATGCCGGATGTAAGATTGAGAAGATACTCAGGTATTGTCAACGATTTCACAGAAAAACAAATTATAGACAGATTTTCTGCTAATTATTTTGCGGTAAGGGATAAAAGGTATCATACAGCGGGAAATAGTACAATGACATTTTTCCTGTTTGAAAGAACAGGTGATGCTCTATGAAGTTGAAGCCAATGCATGAATCTGAGCTGATTCAGCGGATTTCGACCGCGCCATTCGTTATTTACGGGATGGGTTATGTTGGCGGTATAATTGCTGATTGGTGCAGCGAAAACGGTCTTGATTATGTGTTTTGCGACCAAAATGCAGAGCAGAAAAGAGAAAGATGCGGCAAAACGGTCATTTCTCCGGAAGAACTGGCGTCAGAATATCCTGATGCTGTTGTTGTAGTCGCATCAATCAACTATTATGACGAGATCAGCAGACGGCTAGAGCAATTGGGTATCAGCAGGGAGTGCGTCCTGTCTTACTTGGCGTTCTGGCCAGAGAAAACAGACTGGGAAGAACTGGAGGAGACAGCAGATTGGGCCAACGTGCGCCAGCGGGCGGAAATATTTGCGGCCTGGATCGATTCTTCTGCAAAGTCCGTAGGAGATTACAGCCGGGAAAAAAATTTTTTGCGTGAGTTTTTACAGGCAGGCGTACAATATACATCACCAGATTATATTCGATTTCAGGATAATATACCCTATGCGGACTTCAGCGGGATGCCTCCCGAATTCTTTGTCGATACGTCCTTCTGTATGGCTATGCTGATGAGCTTCCGCAATCCTGAAGATCTCATTACATATTTGTGTACGACTACAAAGAAAACGATTATCATTTCTTATGTGGGGAAAGAAATGATGCCAGACATTCGTTTCCGAAGAAGTATTAACTATAACAACGATTATACAGAGCAGCAGCTGCTTGATATGTTTGAAAAAGGGGGGTTTTTGTGCCGCCGGACCGCACAGGACCCATTTGACGCAGTACACACCGTATATTTGCTGGAAAAACAATAGAAGGAAGGCGGCAGTCTTGGTTATCAAGGTAGAAAACCCAGATACATTAAAAGCGAAGCTCATGGAAAAGCGCTTAGTCTTATATGGTATGGGAACAATCGGTATGAGCATTGCCCAATGGCTTGACCAGCATGGCATCGACTATGTATTTGCGGACAAAAAGGCGCAGGAGAAGAAAAAAATATCTGTTCGGACTGTTATATCACCTGAAGCAGTGTACGCCAACTATCAGGATGCTAATGTTCTTATTTCGACAAATGTGTACTTTCATGAAATCAAAGACCGTTTGCTGAGTACAGGATTTTCTGAAAATCAAATCCTGTCTTATACTTTGTTTATTCCGGAGAATATTGTTTGGTCTGATCTGGAGAGTACGATTGATTGGAACCTAATGCGTCCAAGTGTAGAACTGTTTTCCGTATGGCTGGGAGAGGATGACCGTTCGGTAGCCGATTATGGCGCGGGACAAATGTATCTAAAAACGTTTTTGCGTCCTGGAGTGACTTATTATCCTGTCGATTATTTGAAGCGCTTTGAGGAAACGATTGTCTGTGATTTGAATACAGGCATTTTCCCGGATCTAAAAACAGACGCCGCAGTCCTTAACGGAGTTATGGAGTTTTTAACAACAGCTGAGGAACTGTTGGGGTATGTATGCAGCCGGACCAGAAACAAAATCATTCTATCCTATATGACCGTTGACCGTTTCCCAGACAGGGAGGCCCGGCGCGCTTCAGGATATGTCAGCGATTTAACAGAAAAAC
>CAMWSZ010000433.1 GCA_947177005.1 uncultured Clostridia bacterium
GCTATCCTGACAATATGATCCAGGCGATTGCGGAGGAACAGCCGGACTATGTTATTTTTCTCGGGGACGGCGAGCAGGATCTCAACCGGACCAAAAAACGCTTTCCCGGTGTGGAATTTCTGCACGTCCGCGGAAACTGCGACCTGCATTCCGCCGCGCCGCTGGTCCTGAAAACGGCGATAGCCGGTAAAAAGATCTTTGCCGTCCACGGCCACCACTACGATGTCAAGTTTGACGAGTCCTATTCCACCCTCCGCTATGCGGCAATGGAAGCAGACGCAGATATCGTTCTGTTCGGCCACACGCACGTCCCCTATCACGACAAAAGCCTCGGAATGGACGTCCTGAATCCGGGAAGCGTTTCCAGAATCTACAGTCCTACATATGGCGTGCTTGAGATCAGCGGCGGAGACGTGACGGCCGAAATCAGACAGATGCAGTAATGCCGTCAGAAGGAGCGAATGGAGAGGGAGCCGTCATCCTCGCCCTTCTCAATGGAACGTATGGTCATATCATACTGCATACTGCTGCTGACGCTGACCCGGACTGTTTCTCCGGCCTTCCGGCCCAGGAGCGCCTTTCCGACAGGGGACTCCTTGCTCACAAGCCCTTTTTGGGCGTCGGCGCGCAGGGTCGTCACGATGCGGAAGGTCATCTCCCTTTGCAGCTTCTCGTGGAACACCACGACAGTATCAAAGAGCCCCACGGAATCCTCCGGGGAGTCGGCCGAGATGACCTTTGCCGTGCGGATCATGCGCTCCAGATAGCGGATACGGCTCTCGTTGCGGTTCTTGTCCTGCTTGGCGCACTTGTACTCAAAATTCTCGCTGAGGTCGCCGAAGGCACGGGCTGTCTGTACCTCCTCGATCAGTTTCGGACGCAGTTCCCGAATGCGGTAATCCAGCTCCTCCTGCATCTTTTTCACATCAACCGCTGTCAGTTCATCATACATGAAATATCCCTCGCTTTGTTATTTTTTCCGTATATCATAATGGCTGTTTCCAGGGAAAATTTCCACGAGAAATCTGCACGAATTTTTCCGGATTTTTTCAGATAAATTTATGCTTTTTGCATATCCACTACGGAAAAGTTTCCGGATTGACAGCGGAATTGCGCCCCATAGCCGTGTGAACGGCTGTGGGGCTGCTGCCGTCTCCCGGGATAATCCCGCCGGCTCCGCCATACATATACCAGGGTGGCTTTTTCACCCGAACTGCCGGCCGCGGGCCATATTGGGAGGTTGCTATGCTGGGATATATCATCTATGGGGACGGCCCTAAAAAGCCGGAGCTGGGCGAAAAGCGTCTGCCGGGCGGGACATTTGTCTCGTTGCGAATGGGTACGAAAGGGCCGTTCGCAGCCAGACGCGCCCTGCGGGGAGCCAAAAAATTGCGGGAAGCCGGTGTCCGGAATGCGGTGTTTCCGGTGGATTTTCCCTATACCGCGCAGTTTATCCGGCAGGGGATCTGCCCGGTTGACCCGCTGCCCCTCCGCCGGACGCTGGCCGCACCGCTGGCCCGGCGGCGTCTGGAAGAAAGGGGAATCTCACCGGCGAAAGCGGTCATTGCGATTTCCGCGGAACGTGCGGTCAGGGAAGTGATCGAGGCCGCGAAAGCATTGGCAATGAGTTACCGCTATGTGCTGCTGAGCGTCAAGCGGGGCGGGGAGGACTTTGCCAGAAGCCTGCGGCGGGAATATGGGATCTCGCTGCTGCTGCGGCCGTCCGCGGAACAAATGGACCGTGCCGACGCGCTGCTGCTGTTCTCCCCCCGGACGGACCTCGCCTTGGATAACCCGATTCTCTTTACCCTCTATCCGGGCGGCGAGGCTGGACGGGGCTGTCTGCCGCTGCCGCTGCCCGCCGCCCTTGCGGAACAGCTGGAACCCAATTGCAGCCGGGAACAGCTGGCCGCCGCGCTCTGCACCCTGGGGGGACTGACGCCCGAGATGCTGTTGGCGGAAATCTCTTAAATCCTCAGAGAAATTGATAGAAAGAGTTGAATAAGGTCTGTTTTTGTGGTATACTTGGCAAAAGCGTTCTGGACGTCTTGACCAGAAACCGGAGGTATATCATGTTTCTTTTCCAAATCAGCAGCTATAATGATCCCGGCTTAGATCTTGAGACAGTGGACTTGCTTCGCCAGCGTTTGGAAGTCCACAGCCGCTGGGCTGTACCGGGAATATGGAAATGGCAGTGATCAAAGTGAAGTGTCCGTATTGCAGAAGTGAAGAAGTGTCGTTATATGGGAAAAATCGGGATTTGCCCACGGGGCATAGAAGGATAAGGAATTAGTGGAATAGGTCTCTATATCTAATGGATTTAGGATTAGAAAAAATCCCTACTTGTACAGTCTTGAAATAATTGTCGTCCCCAATCAGGTATAATTCTTACAGATTTATCTGCATTTTTTCTATTTAGGAACATTAATTCTTGTAAAAAATTCACCTAGCAATTGCCTTGGCAAGATGGAGCTCCGATTGAATCGTTTATTAAAAACTTGAAATTCTTTTTGTCTCAACACTTTTTCAAGGTATTCTAATGTTTTTTATAAACACTGTGCAAGTAGGGGTTTTTAGAAAAGACCAAATTGATGATTTTTTGACTTTTTCTAATGGATCTGAAGAGAGATTAATGGCGAATGATATGCTCCCAATAAAAGAGACAAAGAAAAAAGAAGAAGGGAGTCGTATGAAAAAGAAGACGGAAATAACAATAGAGGAAAAGGAGAAATTGCTGGAAGAATGTAAAAGCGGACGAATGAGACAACGAGAGACAGCACGCAGAGCAGGAGTAACGATCAGCAGCATACAGAGATGGTTGAGCCATTATAGGAGTGGAGGGAAAGCGGCGCTGGAGGGAAGAGAGCAGAGACGTGTACATAGCGAAGAAATCAAACGAAGCGCGGTGGAGGAATATTTGAGTGGGTAAGGCAGTCTTCTGTCCATCAGCGGGAAATATCAAATCAGCACACCGTCATTGCTTTTAGGAAAGGTTCGGGTGTATCATCATCATAACAAATCTCAATCAGAAGAATGGGAAACGGTTATGACAAACAGAAGGGACTATACGCTGGAGGAGCGCACGGAAATAGTGAAAGAGCACCTGGAAACAGAGAAGAGCATCGGTGAACTGGCGGCAGAACACAATTTGGGGTACCACCTGGTGTACGATTGGGTGAAGAAGTGCAAGGCAAAAGGGGTATCTGGACTGGAGGACTGGCGTGGGCAGCGGAGGGTAACGCAGGAGCCGCAGACTCCCGAGGAGAAGCTGCGTGTACGGATAGCGCAGTTGGAACGGGAGAACTATCTATTGAAAATGGAGCGAGACCTGTTAAAAAAGTGAAGGAATGGGAGAGGGGGGAGGA
>CAMWSZ010000434.1 GCA_947177005.1 uncultured Clostridia bacterium
CAAGTCTGTTGGGGGTGATTGTTTTAAGAAGTCCCTATAAAAATGTAATGAAGTCCTGCTCGACTGCCCTACCGAAAAATAAGGCTGTTGCCACACGTCCTTGCATGAGGCACAAAGGCAACCGGCAGATCACGGTTCTCTTCTTCGGGTCTGGCAATCCGTCCAATGATCGTCGTACCTGTGTCCTCTATAAACTGCTCTGTACCTTCACCCTTAATCACAAACACAGGATCAACGTCAATCGGTGTATACAGAGCATTTTCTGTTTGTATCCAGTCAATTTCCGTTTGTATGCGTCATGTAATTCCCAAACCTGCGAATCATCTGCAAGATAACGATATAAGATTGTTATGAAAAAATGCAGCTCGGTCAGGAGCCAATAGTTAATCGAGTGAATACTCCCGAAGGGACACTATGTGAGACGGAGACTTTGGTACAACCAAAATATAAACCTGCGAGAGAAATCATTAGATTCCCGCGCAGGTTTATATTTTCCCTTGGTATATGGCATTTGCGGACATCAAATTGAACTGATTTTTATCAGGCAATTCTTAAGATCGAAAACATCCCACCCAGGGGGTTGTAGGCACAGCATTCTTTTGTTATACTATATCTATCCTGATAAGCAGACACGCTGACATTTTATCAGCACAGCAACCAACAAAGGAGAGATCACTATGCACGATGAACACGAACACACCCCCACAGTCGAGGGCGAACACACCCATTCGCACACGCACACCCATACCCATGAACACACGCACGACGGCACAACTCATACGCACGAACACACCCATGAGCATACCCACTCCCATGAGCATCCACATGACCACGACCACCTCCACGAAGAGGGCAGCGTTCATAACCACGCCCACTCCCATACGCCAATGGAGCAGCTGACCGCGCTGATGAAGTATATGGCCGATCACAATGCTGCCCACACCCGCGAACTGGCGGACCTTGCCAGTCAGTTGGAGCAGGCGGGGAACCATGACGCCTACGAAAAAGTCATGGCTGCGGTTGCGGACTATGAGAAGGGAAACGCCTGCCTGTCTGACGTACTGAAGGAACTGGAAGCAAAGTAAATCCGCTGCAAAAAGAACGTGCCAGCCAACCGGCCGGCACGTTCTTTCATGCTCTGCTGCGAGTTGTTTCAACTTGGAGTTTCCCTGCAATAATATCGTTCGCAAGCGCTCCTGCTTCGGACTTAATTTCATCTGGAACCTGCTGGGGCATATTCGCATCGCCGTAACCTATGCCGATATATCCTCCAGCCATATCAGCTACCCAGGTAGAACCCCACCACTGCTGGGGCGAATCCTCTATATAGGAAGACACCGCCTGATATACAGCATCGCCCGCCTGTTTCATAACAGAGCAGATGATTTGCTGAGGCGCTAAATACTTCTGATCAGCATCCACACCAACAGCGTAAAAGCCTAACTCCTCCGCTGCGGCAAACACGCCCTCACCGGCTCCGCCAGCAACCTGAAAAATCACATCAGCGCCTTTTTCATATAACGCTTCAGCCGCTGCCTTTCCCAATGCGGCATCACTATAAGAATTGGTATATGCGATCTCGACCTGTACTGTCTCATTGGCATATAACGCACCTTGCCGGTAGCCGCCCAGGAAATCCTGTATGGTGGCGTTGTCCGCGCCGCCTACCGCACCGATCACGCCGGTTTCCGACATCTGCGCGGCTACAAATCCAGCCAAAAACGATCCTTCATTCTGTGCAAAAACAATGTTCATCACATTTTCTGCTGGTTCACCCGCAAGGGCGTCCACCCAGATAAAATGCACGTTCGGATATTCTGGAGCAATACTATCAATATCGTTGAAATCGGAACCCAGCAGAATCACCAAGTCCGCCGCATCAGCCGCTTGACGTATCCCATCCGAATACCCTGCACCGTGGCATTCAATGGTATCCAAACCGATTTCCCATGTATCTGCCAGAGCGTCACAGCCCGCTTTTGCGGAATCGTTGAACGCCCGGTCTCCAAGCGAACCGGAAATCACCAGTGTAACCTGAAGCGGATTCTTCGGTACTTCCTGGCTGCATCCGCTCAAAGAAACGGCCAGCAGGAAGGTGAGAGCCAGAGCGATGATCCTTTTTGTCATATCGCTGTTCCTCCACAAGTTTATCAATAGAGTCTCCTCTTAGTTGATATCCAGATCAGCGGTGACCTGATAGTAGTCGCAGGCGTGGGCCGTGTAATTGCTCACATTGCTTTTGGAAATCATGTTCATCTCCAGGAAAGAGCAGAATACATAAGCGTTGTCATCCAGAATGGCCTGCTGGAGCTGGACGGCAAGTTCGCCGCGCTTTGTGGTATCGAACTCTGTAGACAACTGCTCAATCAACGCATTGACCTGCTCGTTGTCATAGGCTCCGAAGTTGTAGCTCATACCGGGCAGGCAGCTGGTAGTAAAGAAATACTGCGGGTCCCCGGAGGGGGCTGTGACCAGCGCGGAGGCATAGATATCCCAGGAACCCATATCAGCCAAGAACTCCCGGCGGTTGGCGGTGCAGTTGATATCTACATCTATGCCAATATCTTTCAAAGACGCCTGAACAGACTCGGCCAGCAGGGGCAGTTCCTGACGGCTGGGATACGTCAGCCAGCGGATCACCAGCTTCGCACCGTCTTTCTCCCGAATACCGTCGCCATCGGTATCTGTCCAGCCAGCGGTCTCCAGAACTTCTTTGGCTCCCTCCGGGTCATAGGTCTCGGTCGTAATGTGTTCGCCGCCGAAGTTGCTGAAACCGTTGGGGAAAGCGCCGCTGCCGGGAACACCGTGACCGTCCAGCAGAGTCGCCACAAACCCGTCCTTGTTAATGCCCATAGCAATCGCCTTGCGCACGGCGGTGTCCTGAATGACCGGACTCGTCATATTCATGGAGCCGAAGAACGCACGGGAAGTCTGGATGCTGGAAAACTGGTAATCGCCAGTTTCAAAGTTAGGATAGGCTTCATAAGCCATGCCGTAGGCGGCGTCAATGTCACCCGCCTTCAGTGCGGCAGAGAGTGTGTCGCCGTCGGACAGTGTGCGGATCGTCAGTTTATCAATCGTGGGCGTACCGTTCCAGTAGTTGTCGTTCTTGGTCAGGGTCAGATGATCGTCCGTCACCATGTCCACCACCACATAGGGGCCTGTGCCGGAGACGATGCCGGTGTCAAAGTCGCTGCCATCTACGTCAATGATGCAGCCATAGGGGTCGCCCAGGTAGTTCATCAGCGCAGGGTTTGGCTCACTGGTGGTGATGGTCAGCACCTGTCCGTCCGCCTGGACATCCACGATCTTGGTGTCGCTGGGGGCGCGGTCATGGACCTCCAGCAGA
>CAMWSZ010000435.1 GCA_947177005.1 uncultured Clostridia bacterium
CGGACAATTCGCAGCCCGGTGATCATGGTTTCTGCACACCCAGGCAACATATCCGTTCTTACTTTCTTTTCTGGAAAATACTGAGCCACACTCACCACAAACAATTTTCTGTGTCAGTGGAAAGTCTGGATGCTGATATTGAACACGCTGCGCTCTCATCTGTCGGAGTTCTTGTGCCTGCTCAAAAATTTCTCTTGTAATAATTGCGGGATGTGTCTGATCTATATAGAATTGGTCCAGTTCTCCAGTGTTATATTTTCTGGTAAAGGGAAACGTATCAGTTGTGAAGGTTTTTTGACAGAGGGAGTCGCCAATGTATTTCTCATTGGATATAATCTTCCGCACTGTTTCCTCATGCCACGGTCCGCCGCATACGGTAGGTACACCTTGCCTGGTCAGCTCCACCGCGATTTGCATGAAACTGTGGCCAGCCAGGTAAGCATCAAATATCCATCGAACCGTGTCTGCCTCGTCATCTGCGATCACAAGGTCTTTACCGCCGACAAGACGGTATCCATATGGAGCGGAGCAGGTGATAAATTCACCCCGTTCCATCCGCCGCTGATAGCTCATTCGTTGATTTTTTGAGATGGATATGGATTCTTCCTGCGCCAGAGAACTGGAGACGCTCACCATCAATTCCGTGGTGAGCGTCTCTGTGTTGATATTCTCTTTCTCAAAATAGACGGATACGCCCAGAGCCATCAGCTCTCGCAGAACAGCGAGGCAGTCGCGGGTATTTCGGGCAAAGCGGGAGATTGATTTGACCAATATCTTGTCGATCTTACCCTTACGGCAGTCAGCCAGCATACGGTTGAAATCCTCCCGCTTGTCCATCCGAGTACCTGTTTGTGCTTCGTCAGCATAAATGTCCACCAGCTCCCAGCCGTCATGCCTGCTGATTTCTTCGGTATAATTGCGAATCTGCGCCGCATACGAGTGGAGCTGGTCGGATGAATCAGAGCTGACCCGGCAGTACGCCGCCACTCGAAGTGTGGCAGGCTTTGTTTCCCTGGGAGGGATGATTTTCACAGTTGCCATTTCGGTTTGCCTCCTTCCTCATGTTGGGTAACAACAACACTACCACACCTTGTAAGAAATATCTATTACTTTTCCCAGACAGTTGCGGGACGGTACTTTTCTATCGCCAGCCGTTTAGCAAGTACCAACTCATCATCGGTCAGGAATCCAGCACAGGTCATGTCCTCCAGCAGTTTGATAACCAGAAGACACTGCAATTCGTTCTTTACGTTGATCATGACCAGCCCTCCCTGAAATAGCATTCCGGCTTGACACTGCGGATAAAATGGGCCACATCGCTGATATGATTGGTCTGCCGCATCTCAGGCAGGGCCGCTTTTACCGCCTGGAAATAGCGATGGCCTGGAACAGCTCGTTCATCCAGAATGGCAACCACGCCGGTGTCTGTCTCAGTACGGATAGCTCTGCCGAAGCCCTGCTTCAGCTTGATTTGCATCTCCGGCACCACTACTGCCCGGATATAGGAACGCAGCGTGGGGTAATGCTCACGCTCTTGTTCCTTCATGGCATCCGGACGAGGAAACGGAAGACTGGGAATGATCAGCAGGGATACGCAGTCCCCTGGAAAATCGAATCCCTCCCAGGCTGAGCCGGTGGCCAGCAGAACACTTCCAGGCTTGGATTTGAACTGCTCGGTAGTATGTACCGCATTGCGGCCCATTGTAAACAGAGGCCACGCCGGATTTTGTGCTGCCAGCCGTTCCTTCACGGCAGACATAGCGGCATAAGAGGTGAACAGCACCAATGCGTGGCCATGTACTGCTTCAATTAAATCGGTAATTTTATCTGCCAGCCTGTCGTAGTAATTCCGCTTTTTGCGCTCCGGTGGATGCAGAGGGAAGTACAGGAGACAGTTCCGTTTGTAATCAAAGGGCGAAAGAGCAACAGACTCATCGACACGATCATCAGCAGACAGGCCGGCCGCTGCTTTGTATCGCTGAAAATTACGGCCTATTGCGATGGTCCCGGAGGTCAGCACCATTCCTCCAGGCTGCTCCCACAGGACGGATCTGAGTTGAGCCGTCAGATCGGATATTGTGGCGCACAGATCGGTGCTTCCCTGATCGTTGGCGGCTGCATAGAACACCATATCTGGATTCCGGTCACAGAAGAGAGAAACAGCCGTAACTAAAGATTCCAGCCTGTTTTGGCTGGCCAGCGTCAGCGAGGCTCCAAGCTGACGCTGGATAGTATGCAGACTTCGATTTGGCCAAATCAGCAGCCGGAGAAACATTTCCAGAGAACGTTCTTCGTCCCAGGGTTCAGACAGTTTGCGGCTGATCGGCCTGCTGCATTCTGCCAATGTTTCCGCCGCCAGCAAATACTGTTCTGCACGGAGGTCCCGGATCATTGCGTGGATATCATTGGCGCACAATGTTACACCGAACATATGCCGTGCAGTCTCCGGGAGCTTATGCGCTTCATCAATCACAAGTGCCGAGTGTTCCAGCAAGATTGGCCTGCGATTCTGATTTCGGTGGATAGCATCGGCCAGCAGCAGGTTGTGGTTGCAGATTTGAAACTGGTACTGCTTCTCAAAACAGTCCTTCAGAAACCTGCGATACTGGCAGTCATCTTTCCCACAGCTACAGACCGTTGGAACACAGACGCGCTCTTGGTCATAGTGGCTGAGATGCGGGACCTCGTCCATATCCAAATGGCTTTGCAGGGACAGCAGCGCTGCCACTGCTTCAGAGTTTTTCTTTTGCAGGTTAACTCGCCGCAGATGGATTTCCAGCCGCACATCACATACATAGTGAGACTTTCCCTTGCGGATCACCGCCTGGATCGGGGCGGTGATCCACATTCCCTCCATCATCACAATGGACAGAAGCGGGATATATTCCTCTATAATTGCTCTTTGAAGGGCGATGCTGGAAGTGGAAATAATAATGGGATGAAAAGCCAATCCCATTGCGGCCCGCAACAGAATAAACGCCATGCCTGCAACCAGATAGGCATATGTCTTGCCAATGCCTGTACCTGCGTCACAGAGGGCAATCCTGTCATCCAGCATGGTATCCAGCATCCGGTGGCTCAGATGGATCTGCTCCGGGCGTTCCGCCATACCGCGGGCGGGGAATCGTTTTGTAAAAATCCAGTCAATCATGTTATGGGCTTCTTGCCTGTTATCTTGGTTAAACATCCTATAAATCCCCAATCACAGTTTTTATCGCTTGGTTTATCATCGTCTCATCATATTTGCAGCTCGCACCCCGATGAGGTCGGGAACAGAACGGCAAGATCGGGCGGATCTTCACGGGCATATTCCAGGAGTCTCTACTGCTTTCAACTCAGGGGCAGCGCC
>CAMWSZ010000436.1 GCA_947177005.1 uncultured Clostridia bacterium
TTGCTGCACAGCGGAGAAACCTTGCCAGGCTTCTTCCGGCTGCTGCGGGAAGGAGCAGAGGAATACTGTACGCGGTGGGCGGAATATATTGATTGGCTGGCCTTGGCCTTGAACAATATCCATATGGTTTTAGACAGCTTGATCGTATTAGGCGGACATATCGCACCCTATTTGACACAAGACGATTTAGACAGGCTGTTCGCGGCAGTCGAGACCAGAACGGCCTTTCCGGAAAATGAAAATTTTCTGCGATTAGGAGTGCAGGAAGATGATATTATTGCCACAGGAGCGGCGCTCCCTTTTATCCGCTCTTTCTTGGATTCTGTATGATAGCGAACATACTATATTTTGAAACAGGCAGCTGTCCGAAATAGACGGCTGCCTGTTTTGTTGGATCGGGCTCTATAACCACTTTTATCCCTTTTTCCGGGTTGCTGTATCATGAAAGCTGAAATAATCCGGTTGATGTCGGGATTGCGTATATTCAAACATTACACCATCCGAATTAAACGTCTGGCTCGAAACAACGGCGAGGCAATTATAGTCTTCCAGGTCTAAAAGCTGCTCATCCTGCGCTGACGCGTGTTCTACTGTGATGGTCCGTTTGCTGGTGACGATCTGCATTCCCAGTTCCTTTTCAATATAGGTATAAATAGAACGTTCAGCAATCTCCGCCGTCAAACCTGGGACCAGTGCTTTCAAAAATATATTTGTGTCCAGGATCAAAGGCTTTCCGTCCAGAAATCGGACGCGTTGGATATAATAGACTTCCTCCCCCAGCGGGAAGCCGCTTCTTTTTGCAAGCTGTTCATCTGCTGGGATAACAGAAAATTGAATAACCTTTGTCACGATTTGCAGCTTGTTGCGCTGGGCACTTTCCTGGAAGGATTCGATCCCTCCCACAGTAAAAGATGTCCGCTCTGCCGGCTGATAGATCACCCGAACGCCCTTGCCGTGGATCGGCTGAATATAACCATCCTCGACCAGTCCGGCTAATGCCCGGCGGATTGTGTTTCGAGAACAGTCATACCGGGTAATCAGTGTATTTTCAGAGGGTAAAAGGGAACCGTATGCGTAGCTGCCTGCCTCAATAGTCTGTTTCAGGTCCGTATAAATCTCGTCATATTTCGCTTTCGGCATAAAATGCAGCTCCTTTCTCTGTCCTTGTTTGAACAACAGTATATCAGCAAAACAGCCAAAAAGCAAGAACAGATTTTATGCAGTCTTCCAAAGTTAATAATTTGTTCAAACAAGTTATTGACTTGTTTGAACAAGTATGGTATAACATAATCACAACTTGTTCAAACAAGTAATATTGAAACGGAGGAAAGAAAATGGGTAAGTATCAGCAAGACGCTGTCCAGCTGCTGGAGCTGGTAGGCGGCAAAGAAAACATCGCGGCGGTTTCCCACTGTGTCACAAGAATGCGCTTTGTCCTCAACGACCCGAAAAAGGCGAACGTACCGGGCATCGAGGCTATGAAAGTGGCTAAAGGCACATTTACGCAGGCGGGACAGTTCCAGGTCATTATCGGCAACACGGTCGGCGAATTTTACAATGACTTTACAGCTGTGGCCGGTGTGGAGGGCGTGTCCAAAGATCAGGTGAAAAAAGCGGCCAAACAGAACCAAAACACGGCCCAGCAGGTGATGGCTGCTCTGGCGGAGATTTTCGCCCCCCTTATCCCTGCCCTGATTACCGGCGGTTTGATTTTGGGCTTCCGCAACTGCATCGACAGCCTGTACTTATTCGAGAACGGCACAAAGACGCTCTGCGACCTCAGCCAGTTCTGGGCAGGGCTGGACAGTTTTCTCTGGCTGATCGGCGAAGCTGTGTTCCATATGCTTCCGGTTGGCATCTGCTGGTCCGTCACCAAGAAGATGGGCACTACCCAGATGCTGGGGATCGTGCTGGGACTGACGCTGGTATCCGGGCAGCTGCTGAACGCCTACTCCGTGGCTTCCGCCGAGACGATTCCCTTTTGGGATTTCGGGTTCTTCCAGGTCAACATGATCGGCTATCAGGCCCAGGTTATCCCTGCTATTCTGGCTGCGTTTACGCTGGTGTACCTGGAAAAATTCTTTCAGAAGATCACGCCCCAGGTTGTATCTATGATTGTGGTCCCGTTTTGCAGCCTGCTTCTGGCGGTAGTCGCCGCGCACTTCGTCCTGGGGCCTATCGGCTGGAAAATCGGTTCCGTCATCTCCGCTGTAGTCTATGCGGGCATCTCCGGCTCTTTTAAGGTACTCTTTGGCGCACTTTTCGGCTTTGTCTACGCCCCGCTGGTCATCACCGGTCTGCACCACATGACCAACGCCATTGATATGCAGCTGGTGGCTGACTTTGGGGGCACCATGCTCTGGCCCATGATTGCTCTTTCCAACATTGCTCAAGGCTCCGCTGTTCTGGGTATGGTCTACCTCCAGCGAAAGAACGCCAACGCTCAGGAAGTGAATGTCCCCTCCTGCATCTCCTGCTATCTGGGCGTTACGGAACCGGCAATTTTCGGCGTCAACCTCAAGCATACTTTCCCTTTCATCTGCGGCATGATCGGCTCTGCCTGTGCAGCAGTAGTTTGTGTGGCCACCAGCACCACTGCCTCTGCTATCGGTGTGGGAGGCATTCCCGGCATCCTGTCCATCCAACCTCGGTACATGGGGACATTCGCCCTTTGTACAGTGATCGCCATTGTGATCCCCTTTGTCCTGACCTGCACCGTGGGCAAGCGGAAGCTGGCCCCTGCTGATATGGCTCCTGCTGCTGAAACGGAAACAACGGAACCCGTGAAAGCCGCCGCCGGTAAAGTGGAACTCAGCGCCTATCTTACCGGCAAGGTCATCCCTATTGACGAGGTCCCGGACCAGGTGTTCTCTCAGAAAGTTCTGGGCGACGGTCTGGCCATTGAACCTACTGACAGCGTTCTGCTGGCCCCCGCAGATGGAGAGATCACGGTGGTCAACGAGGGTACCTATCACGCCTGTGGTATGCTCCTGGACAACGGCGCGGAAATCCTGCTGCACATCGGCCTAGATACCGTGAGCATGAACGGCGACGGCTTCATTCCTTTTGTAAAAGAGGGCGACAGGGTCAAGCGGGGCGACAAGCTGATCGGTTTTGATTCAAACAAGATCAAGGCGGCGGGACATCCCTGCATCACGGTCCTGGTCGTTACAGAGGAAGCGGAACAGCCGCTTCAGCTTCGGACCGGCATGACGGTAAAGGCCGGACAGGACACCATTCTGACGATTGGAGAGTGATTATTTTGGCGGACTTCAAAAACAAGGTCGTCTATCAGGTTTATACGAAATCCTTCCGGGACTCCAACGGCGACGGCCTCGGTGATAT
>CAMWSZ010000437.1 GCA_947177005.1 uncultured Clostridia bacterium
ACCTTGCCGTCCGACGGCTCCTCCACTCCGCGGCCCGGAAATTTTTTCGCGTCGATCATGGCGCAATAGCAAAATCCGTCCAGCAGCAGGATTGTCTTGCCGATAAACGCCCCCGTCAGGATTTTTTGGATGTCATTTTCACAGTCCACTTCACAGAACGTCACGCACCGGTCGATAAACTCCTGCATGTTTGCCGCGTCCGCCGCCAGCTCCGCCCCGCGCCCCAGCAAAAACGACGTGATGCGCTCAATTACGCCGTCGTCGCCGTAACCGTCGATGACATACAGCCGTCCCTTCCGGCTGCCGATATACAGATCGCGGTTGATGACGTCGTAGTTGCGGCCCGCGCCCAGCAGGTTGTCCAGAACTTTCTGGTTCGCGCTGAGCTTATCAGTCAATTTGTCCATGTTACTGCCTCCAGCTTCTTTCGTTTCCTGCACTGTAGTATTTGCCGCCGCCGCTTTTTTTATCCCTCCCGTTTCCTTCAGACTGCTTTCTGTTTCTGTAACCAAATTGTTACAGATTATGCCGTCGATCCCTCTTGCTTTTTTGGGAGTTTAGGGTCATAATAGAGACAAGAATTTTTGTCGAAGGAAGTCTTTCATTATGTCCCGTCTTATCGCTTTGGTCATGGCTTTGACCTTACTCTTCTGCACCAGCTGCGCCGGAATTACGGCCGCGGCGGTGCTCTCCAATTCCCCTCCCCCGCAGCCCGCGACTGTCTCTTCCCAGCAGTCCGAGGAGCCGGAGATCCCCGACGGTTCATCCGCATCGGTGGAAGCTTCATCGGAGGCGGAACCCTATGTGCGCGTGATCGACCCCACTATGCCTATGGTTGCCCTCACGTTTGACGACGGCCCCCATGAGACCTGTTCCGACCTGATTCTGGATGTCCTGGAGGAAAACCACGCCGTCGCTACCTTCTTTGAGGTGGGAGTGAACGTGTGGAAATACCCCCAAGTGCTGGTGCGGGAGGCCGAGCTGGGCTGTGAAATCGGCAGCCACTCCTCCTTCCACCACGACCTCAGCAAAATGGATGAGGACGAGCTGCTCAACGATCTGTACACCGTGGATCTGGCGTTTTCCGCCATTGGCGTGCCGCAGCCGAACCTGGTGCGCCCCCCCTACGGCGCGGTCAACGACACCGTAAAGACTGCCACCGGCCGCAGCCTCGTCACCTGGAGCATCGACACGGAGGACTGGCTCTCCCTTGACGCCCAGAAGGTCATCAGCAGCGTGCAGAACGCCGGCAATCTGGACGGGCAGGTGGTGCTGATGCACAGCCTCTATGAAAGCACCGCCGAGGCCGTACAGGTCCTGGTCCCCTGGCTTCAGGAACAGGGCTACCAGCTGGTCACGGTCACAGAGCTGCTGTCCTACTACTACGGCCAGACGCCCCAGCCCAACACCCTTTACGGCTATTCCCTTTTTACCAGCCACATACGCACCGATACCCCCCTGGAGCCGCCCTCCAGATACGATACCTGATACCCAGCCCCGTACATCCAAAAAGACGCGAACCGTTTTCCGCTGCGGTCTGCGTCTTCTTTGTTGAAAAGGCAGAAAATTTCCTCCCTATTTTCTACACGAAAAGAAACGTTAAATTGTTGACAATTTCCGGGAATTTCGGTATACTGGATGTAAGTAGAGCCGAAATACAGATGCCCGAAGGAGTTCTTATGTTTAATATTACTTTCGTTTTTGAAAACGGCGGCCCCGTCACCATTTCTGCCCTCGCCGGGGAAAAGCTGCTGGATGTGGCCCGCAAGGCCAACGTCGCCATTGACGCCCCCTGCTCCGGCAACGGCGTGTGCGGAAAATGCCGCGTGCGGCTGGTCTCCGGCTACCTGGACGCCCCCATTAACCGCCATATCTCGCAGGAGGAATACAACGCCGGGTGGCGGCTGGCCTGTCTGGCCCAGATCTGCGGCGACGCCGAAATCGCCGTGCCGGATATCGCCAACGCCTACCGCAGCCGCATGAAAATCGCGGACCTCAGCTCCCCCGAGGAGGCCGCTATTTTCGACCGCCTGCACAGCCAGCTTTTAGACGCCGGTTTCAATCTGGAGAGCGACCTCAGCTTCCTGCCCCTGGAGCTGGCCGAGCCCTCCCTGGAGGACACTATGCCCGATAATGAGCGCGTTCTGCGGGCTGTTGAGGCGGCTACCGGCGTGCCTGCAAAGTTGATTACCATTCCTTACTGCGTGCTGAAGCATTTAAGCTGGGCTCTGCGGGAAAATAATTTCCGCGTCAAGTGCGTGATCTCCCGGGATCAGGAACGGATTATCATCCGCGATGTGCTCCCCTTTGACAGCACAGATCCTATCGTGGGCTTTGCGCTGGACCTCGGAACCACGTCCCTGGCCGGTGTGCTGGTGGATTTGCAGACCGGAAAGATCTTGGCAAAGGCCAGCGGCGGCAACGGTCAAATCCGTTACGGCGCGGATGTCATCAACCGCATCATCGAATCCGGCAAAAAGGGCGGCCGGAAACGGCTTCAGGACGCCGTGGTGAAGGACTCCATTATCCCCATGCTGGCGCAGATGTACCGGGTTTCCGGCGTCAATCCCCGCCGCATCTACCGAATGGTTCTGGCGGGCAACACTACCATGAATCACCTGCTGCTGGGCCTCCACGCCGACCCCGTCCGTATGGAGCCCTTCGTCCCCAGCTTCTTCCGCACCGATTACCTCTATGTGCGGGACATCGACCTGAAAATGAATCCTATGGCGGAGCTGATCGTTGCCCCCAACATCGGCAGCTACGTGGGCGGCGATATCACCGCCGGGGCGCTGGTCTCCATGATCTGGAACAATCCGGAGATGAGCCTGTTTATCGACCTGGGCACCAACGGCGAGCTGGTGTTCGGCAACAACGAGTTCCTGATGAGCTGCGCCTGCTCCGCCGGACCGGCCTTCGAGGGCGGCGACATCAGCTGCGGTATGCGCGCCACGGACGGCGCCATTGAAGCGTGTACCATAGACAAGGAGACCATGGAGCCTGCGATGACCGTTGTGGGCGGCGTGGCCCCGGCAGGCATCTGCGGCAGCGGCATCATCGACATTATCGCTGAGCTGTTCCGGTGCGGCATCATCAATGGCAAGGGCAAATTCGTGCGCGAGGGCGAGCGGATTTTCCACGACCAGCACGGTATGGGCTCCTATGTGCTGGCCTGGAAAAAAGATACCGGCGGCGTGAAGGACGTGGAGATCAACGAGGTCGATATCGACAACTTTATCCGTGCAAAGGGCGCGATTTTCTCCGCTACCCAGACTATGCTGTCCTCTCTGGGTTTTGACGCATCCGTCATTGAACGGGTCTATGTGGCGGGCGGCATCGGCAG
>CAMWSZ010000438.1 GCA_947177005.1 uncultured Clostridia bacterium
AACATCCACGGGGAGTGGTCACTCAGTTCGTCAGCTTATTTCCTTGCTCACATATCTCGTAAATCTCATCGTATTTCCGCTCCACCAATTCTGTCACCAGCTTGGAGCGGCGGGAAACCATTTTCTTATAGATAAACCAAGGAAGTATCCACCCCATAAAACCTGGGAGCGCCAGGATAACGGACAATACAACCAGCGGCGGAATGTGGATCACGGCAAAGACAGACCCGGCCATAAAGGCGGTTCCAATCAGTCCCACGATCAAAGCAGTAATAGTTGCGTTGGTCGTCCTGGATTGTTCCAGTGCGGTGATCTCATCCATACACGCCTCAAAGTGGCGCTGTAAGCGGGTCAATTCCGTCTTGTTCACGATTTTCCGTTCTCGTTTCAGAACAAGTTTGCTTTTTCTGTTTTCCATCCGCTCATCGGGCATCCAGCCGAAGCTCTGATAGCAGTCCAGATAAAAGGAGGCCCGCTCCCCGCTGGCAGTGATTTCTTTGTACTCGTACCCAATGTAATCCTTGCTGTCTCTCTTAATCTCACTCATTTTACTTGCCTCCTTTTGATGCCGGTATTTTCACGGTGAATGTGCTGCCTGTTCCCGGACTGCTGGTAACGGAAATATCCCCGCCCACCATCCGAAGGATGCGTAGCACCAGAGCCAGCCCCAGGCCGTTCCCCTCGGTGGAATGGGAGGTATCCCCCTGATAAAATTTATCAAAGATATGCTCCAGCGTTTTTGCATCCATGCCGCAGCCGGTATCGGATACGCTTATCTCCACGCTGTCTGCTGTGGAGGTCTGCCGCAGGGCGACAGTACCCCCTGGTTCCGTAAACTTGATGGCGTTGGACAGCAGATTGTTCCACACCAACTCCAGCAGGCTGGCATCCGCCTCAATGGTGGCCTGGTCCTCAATGTCCGCTTCAAACTCAATGCCTTTTTTCTCCCAGCGATCTTCAAACAGCAGTGCGCATTCCGCCAGTTGTTCACACAGGTTATAAGGCTCTGAAATGGGTTGGATGTTCTGCTTTTCCAGCTTGTTCAGTTTCAATATATTCGTGATGAGACCGCTTAGCCGCCGGGAAGCGCGAGCGATGGTATCCACATACTCTGCCCGTTCCTCTTCAGAGAGCGATGACTTTTTCAGCATATCCGCAGAATTTTGGATCACCGCCAAAGGCGTTTTGATCTCATGGGAGACGTTGGAGAAGAAGTCGGTTTTCAGCGTCTCAATGCTGCCCAGCTCCTCCACCATTTTGTTGAAGTCCAAAATCAGGTCGTCCATGTAGTCTTGTTTGTCAGCAGCATGAATAGGCGGAACGTAAACAGAAAAGTCCCCGCCCGCCACCTGTCGGGCAGCCTGGGCAATTTTCTTGAGGGGCCGTTCATAGACATTTTTGGTCAGCTGTACAATCAGGGCCGTCACCCCGGACGCAATGATGATCCAATATAGAATCGGGATATTGACTTGGAGAAAATTGCTCAATCCCAACTGCGTAATCAGCACAACAAAACCCATATGGAAACCCGATGCCAGCAACAGCCCCACAAGTACAATCCCGAACAGCGCCGCTGGGAACCGCTTGGAGCGGATGGTGGGAAAATGCAACTTCATTTTAACACCGCCTTGTAGCCCAGCCCCCGGACGGTCTTGAGCTCAAAACCATCGCAGGCGGAAAACTTGTCCCGCAGTTTGGTGATGTAGACATCCACCGCCCGCAGGCTGGTCTCGCTGTCCACGCCCCAGAACTCATCCATGAGTTGGGCGCGGGTGAAGGTCTTTTTGGGGTAGGACAGCAGCTTGTAGAGAATATTAAACTCCCTGGTGGTAATGGGAAGTTCCTCGCCGTCTACCTCCGCCGTCATGGCGTCGGCGTCCAGAATCAGATTGCCCACCGTGATTTTCCGCTCGATCTCAATGTTGGCCCGGCGCAGCAATGCCCGCACCCGCAGCACCAGTTCGTCCAGCTCAAAGGGCTTGACCATGTAGTCATCGATTCCAAGCTGGAACCCCTTCTGCTTGGCAGGCAGGTCATCCCGTGCGGACATGAACAGGATGGGGATGTGCTTGTTCACCTGCCGCACCGTCTGGGCGAACTCAAAGCCATCGATTTCCGGCATCATGATGTCCGAGATGATGAGGTCGTAGAGACTGTTATACATCTCATCGTAGGCATCCTTGGCGTTCAGGCAGCCTTTCGTCTCAAATCCACAGTCGTTCAGATAGGTACAGACCATCTGGTTCAGTCTGGAGTCATCCTCCAGCACTAAAATGTGTATCATTCAATATTCCTCCTAATTTTATTTATTGAGACTGTCAGAACACAGTTTTCTCAGTTGCTTTGTTGCGTTCCATATCATAAAGATGGCCATTGTGATGACGATAGTACAGACGCCGCCCCCGGTGGCTCCGGTCATTACTTTTCGGAAAGCAGGGTCCTCATTTGCGCCGAACTGAGCCAGCATTGCCGTCTCCAGGGAGAGGATGGAGACCATCGCGGCAACAAGGTTGATCGCTTTTGCCGCCGATAGGATGGGACTGCCATGCTTTCTGAATTTCACGAGATTGATAACGGCGATGATCACCGAGTAAAAGGAATACAACGCCATCCCATAGATCAGAAGGCCCGGATACTCAAACCCCTTGTTCTGATGTACCATGAAAATTACGATGCCAGCCAGCGCCTGATTCATCATCAACAGCATAATTCCGCATAGACGGTAACGGCGCAGTTCTGTTTCCATCGGTGTGCGGTCAGTTCTTCCTTTTCCGCGCCTCAGCAACAGAATACGCATAATTGCCAGCAGAACATAATAGACAGACAAAGAGATAAACCAGACCGAACGGTAATAAATTCCCGAAAACAGTTTCATGCAGATATACAAAGAATTTACCAACAGTCCCTGATACAGTGATAGCTCTGTTCGGAACCTTACATCGCTGAAAAACCGGTTGCCAATGGCTGTGCTGCGAACCCTTCTTATGAGCGGGTGCTCGTGGAAATACTGCTTCATCGACTTTGTAAATGCGATAAAATGCGGAAATCCTGTAATCGTGATAATCAGCGCATAGGCAGAACAGATATAGGAGAGATATTGCAGCACGGGGTTCTCAATATCAAACACCGCAACCGCAAGCACGAACCCATATCCAAACAGGGCGAGAAAGATCGTTGCTATCGCCGGAGGAAAGAATATTTTTTTCAAAATGTGTTTCCATTTGTTCATTGACATTTCCTCACTCGTATAGTTATGCTTTATGCTAAAAAAGCGGTGAGAATATCTGCATAACTTCCGCCAGAAACCGCTGCCAGCGAGGCAGAACCGGCCG